>JBATLM010000065.1:0-48493 GCA_049289315.1 Cyclobacteriaceae bacterium | reverse complement strand
ATCTTATAGTAAGGGTGTTCGGCTTGCGTTCGTGCGGATCCAAAAATGGTTACACATGGGCCAATTTTAGCCAGTTTTTCAAAGCCTTCCACAAACTCGGACATCACTTTGAAAATCACCCAGGAGTCTGAACTTTTAATTTCCGCCCAATCCTTATCAATAAAAGCTTTTCTAATCTTGTGCTCTTCCTCTGTAGAAGAGGGTTTATTATTTTCCTTCCCCATACTCAATTCCGTTTGATTTGCTAATATAACGCGATTGCCTCCCTCACGATAATTTTACCCTAAGTAAAAAGTATGTGGAGAAGCCTGCTTCCAAACTTCTTCCTCCGTTTGTCAGTTATTTTGACCACTCTCCTATCAGACCAAAATTGCAATTAGGAAACTTGATTTCATATGATGACCTTTCTCAGTACTAACCAAAACCCGAAATTATATGAAAGCAAAAAAGTGGATATGCTTGCTACTCTTTTTAGTTATAACATGTAACGTTATAGTAGCTCAAAAAATTAAAATTGAAACGAGTGAAGGAAACATTATAGTAGAGTTGTATCCCGAGAAAGCACCTAAAACCGTTGCAAATTTTCTGCGGTATATAGATGCCGGAAATTACGATGGTAATTCTTTCTATCGTGTAGTCCGCATGGACAATCAAAGCCCTGATCAACCGAAAATTGAAGTGATACAAGGTGGTGTAAATGCGGATACAGTCAATCTGTTTCCACCGATAGAACTAGAGCGCACGTCTCATACTGGTTTAAAGCACCTCAACGGCACCATCTCAATGGCACGATCGAAACCCAACAGTGCACGTTCCGAATTTTTTATCTGCATAAATCCCCAACCCAATTTGGATTTTGGTGGACTGCGCAACCCAGATGGGCAGGGATTTGCCGCATTCGGAACAGTTACTGAAGGCATGGAGGTAGTAAAAAAAATACAGGCAGGTAAAACTGTACTTTACCCAAGTTTAAACCTTCCTCAGGGGTTAGTAACTCCCATTCAAATTATAACAATCAAGCGTCTGTAAATTTTATTAACCAAACTCAATTTTTTAACCAAACCCAATTTAATGTGAAAAAATTCTACTATTTATTTGTGTTCTCTTTCTTTGTGAGCAATGTTCTTTATGCTCAAGAAAGAACAATCACAGGAAAAGTAACCTCGCCCGAGGGTGAGGAGCTTCCTGGTGTAAGTGTAATCGTGCGTGGCACATCTACAGGCACCAGTACCGATGTCGATGGAAACTTTTCGTTGCGCATAGCCGAAAATGTGACCGAGGTAGTGTTCAGCTATATTGGTTTCAAACCGACAACTGTAACGATCGGTGTATCCAGTGTGTATGATATCGCTCTTGAGGCCGATATTCGGAGCCTTACTGAAGTGGTGGTAACAGCAAACGCAATCGTTCGAGAAAAAAAGGAACTTGGATATTCGGTAGCTACACTGAAGGCGGAGGAGGTCGTACGTGCTCGCGATCCAAACGTACTTAATAGCATGGCAGGAAAAATTGCCGGAGTACGTATCTCCCAACAATCGGGTACTGTAGGCGGCTCTAGCCGAGTGATGATTCGTGGTGCGAATTCTCTATCAAGCGCAAGTGAACCACTTTTTGTAGTTGATGGAATTCCAATCTCAAACTCTTCATTCAACAATTCAGAAACTGATATTGTGACTGGCGGAGTGGATGTTGGAAACAGAGCGGGTGACCTAAATCCTGATGACATCGAAAGTATGACTGTGCTAAAGGGGGCTGCTGCATCTGCCTTATACGGTTCGCGTGCAAGAAATGGTGTGATTGTAATTACAACAAAGCGTGGAAATAGCACCGGAAATAAGAAAATGAATATCTCGGTAAACTCATCATTTCGCAGTGATAAAATTTTCAGATTACCCGAAATACAGAGCGAGTACTCCCAAGGTAACTTAGGTGTATATAATCCACAACAAACAGGTGGCTGGGGACCAGCTATTAATACTTTAGGCGTTGTAACTGACTACAAGGGAGAGCAAGCCACACTAACCGGACACCCAGACAATTTTAAAGATTTCTATGTCACCGGAAAGACACAAATCAATAACATATCATTTAATGGTGGCACTGACGGTGGTGATTATCGGTTGTCATATACGAATTTGCGTCAAACAGGTATTGTACCAGGGTCAGAAATGGGCAGGAACACCTTATCATTCAATGGAGGAAAGAAGGTAACAGAGAAACTGACTGCCCGATCTTGGGTTAATTACGTGCGTACGACCAGCGATGGCCGACCAGCACAGGGATCCAACACGACCAACATTATTCCAACTATAATGACGAGCCTCCCGGCTACAATAGATATAAATGAACTACGCGAAAACTTATACGCTCCATCAACGCAGTCCGTTCCGCCCAATTGGGTTGGGGATTTGGCAAGGTCAATTGATTTGAATGGGGTTCAGAATAATCCCTACTTTGTACTTGAACATAATAGGTTTTCGAACTCGGTGGATCGTGTATACGGTGGCGGAAGTCTTGACTACAATGTAAATTCTTGGCTAAATATTACTGCCCGCGCAGGAACAGATTTCTTCATTGAAAACCGGAGATCCGTAACAAGAAAAGGAACACGAGGAAGATTGAATGGTCAATTCGAGACTAATAACATTTATGAACGTGAGTTGCAAACTGATCTACTTGCCAGCATTACTAAAGAAATAAATGCCGATTTTGGATTCAAAGCAATAATAGGGCATCAGTTCAATCAAAGAACTAATCGCAGAGAACGTGTATTGTCGGAAGGTTTGAATATTGACCAGCTATATACCTTTGCCAATGCACAATCAAACGTTGCATCAAACTTTTATAGCAGACGTGAAATTGTTGGAGCCTATGCAGATGTTACCCTCGACTACCGCAACTTTCTTTTCTTAAACCTCACCGGAAGGAATGATTGGTCTTCCACTCTACCTGTTGCAAACAATTCATATTTTTATCCCTCAGCCAGTGTTTCTTTTGTATTGTCAGAGGCTTTTTCCAACTGGGGTGTGGTAGAACGTGATATTCTTACCTATGCAAAAATACGAGCAAACTATGCCAATGTAGGAAGTGACGAAGACCCTTATCAACTATCGTATACCTACAATCCACTAACGCAGGCCAATGATATCTACACATTCAATATATTGTATCCGATTGGTGGTGCCTCCGCGTTTGGTGCAACCAACTTAATACCACCAAGTAACCTATTGCCACAACAGCAACGCTCTTACGAGTTGGGCACAGAGTTACGTTTGTTTGGTGGCAGGATTGGTCTCGACTTAACCTATTACAAAACCACAAACTACGATCAAATAATATCTATTGCCATTCCTCAATCCACAGGATATAGCGCAAGGCGTTTGAACGTGGGTCAAATTTCAAACGTTGGTTTGGAGGCCATGTTGTCCGCAACACCTGTTGAGGTAAGGGGTAAATTCAAATGGGATGTTGCCTTCAATTTCAATAAAAACACAAACCGTGTCGATAAGTTGGCAGACAATCTTGAAGAATTTATTGTTACTTCTGGTGACGGTTATGGAATCTTTATTTCTGCAAAGCCTGGTGAAACATTTAATATTCAAGGGGTAGGTTGGCGCAGAGACCCAGAAGGTAACATAGTAATCAATGAAACGACTGGATTGCGAGAGAAAGGGGAAAGAAGATTGTTAGGTGCAATTTATCCCGACTGGACATTGGGTATCAATAACTCGTTTTCAGTTGGAAATTTTATTGCCAGTTTCTTAATTGATATAAGACAGGGAGGTGTTATAAACTCACAAACTGTGAGCATACTTAGGGGATCGGGCATGGCATTGGAAACCGTAGAAAACGGCCGAACTCCATTTGTAGATGTAGGCGTAAATGACAATGGAGATGGTACGTTCAGTCCCAACACAACTCCGGTCGCAAGCGTACAGCAGTACTACGGCAATGTAGATAACTCTTCTAGCCCAGAGAACAATACGTTTGATGCATCTTATGCAAAATTGAGGGAAGTGCAGTTATCCTATATGCTACCCAAAAAATGGTTATCCAAGACTCCATTCGGTAGCGCATCCGTTGGTGTAGAGGGGAGAAATTTGTTGTTACTTAAGTCTCATGTGCCACACATTGATCCCGAAGCTAACTTTTTGGGCACTGGGCTAATTGGGGAAGGGCTTGAGCGAGGAAGCGTGCCAAGCACTAGAAGCATAGGTTTCAATGTCAGATTTACTTTTTAATAAAAACTTTAAATATAAAATACTATGAAAAAGATAGCCTTAATCGTTGCTATAGCATTAGTATCCACTTCTTGCTTTCAGGATTCGGACATAAATATTGATCCTAATCGAAGCACAAAAGTGGATCCATCATTGCTTTTCAGCGGAGCTGCTACTCAGTTATCATTATTGAGGGTCGCTGAGCTTACATGGCCAGTAGCATTAATGAGTCAAATGTGGGCATCCGGAGACAGATGGGGTGGAGAGCAAGCAAGATATGATCAAACACGTGTACGAAGTGCTTGGGGAAAAACATACACCGATATTCTTAAGAATCTCGATGTAGCCAAGAATATTTTGGAAGAATCCCCATCACCCAATCAAAATTCTATTGCTCAAATCAAAATTCTAACAGCATTTACTTATTCACAAACATCATTTTTGTGGGGGGATATTCCGTTCAGCGAAGCTGCCACGGGAGAAGTTGATCTTCCGAAATTTGATTCACAAGAAGATGTTTTGAATGGCAGCCTGCAGTTGTTAAATGAAGCCACCAATGCGATAGATATTAGTGGTAAAGGCATTATAACTCCTAGCGACCTTTATTATAGTGGTGATATGCTGAAATGGAAAAAATTTGCAAACTCGTTGAAGTTGAGAATACTTTTTGTTATGGTGGATGCAGATCCTTCGAAGGCAACTGAAATTGCAAATGTCATTGCCGAAGGAACTTTGATTAGCTCAGCGGATGATAACATGCAGTTCAAATACTTCGATCAACCAGGCAGGAAAAATCCTCGGTTCTCTTTTACTGCTATCTTCCGGGGGGGCGTGCAATCAGATTGGTATTGCTCAAAACCAGTATACGATCTATTAGTATCACTTAGTGATCCTAGAATCCCTTATTTCTACCAGGAAGGTATCGATGCAGCCCCCGGTGAGTTTGTGGCTCTTAATTCAACTGAAACGTTTACAACAAAATCAGCATTAGTAAACCTGGATTTAATGAAAGCTGATACACCAGAAGTCTCCTTCTCTTATTCTGAACAATTGCTTCTTGAGGCGGAGGCATACGCAAGAGGTTTTGTTCCAGGCGGCTTTGCGAATGCCAATGGGAAATATAGAAGTGGTGTGGAAGAATCATTAATTTCTTTTGGCGTTCCTTCAGCCACAGCTACGATATATGCCAATGGCCTAACCCCATTGGATGCAAGTAACTTTAAAGTGGCACTGGCTCAACAGCAGTATCTCGATCTTTTTATGCGACCGATAGAAGGTTGGACTCAGCACCGCAGATCCGGTGTAATAGGAAACGAAATTCCTGCCATGACTACACCCCCAGGGGCACCCGTTGCAGGATTAGTTAGGCGATTATATTACCGGTCCGAGGAAGTTGCTTCAAATCCAAATACTCCTACAGGTATACTTCTAGACACTCCAATGTGGTTTGATAAATAGTAAATTCACCTTTGGATAAAATGGTCAGCGATTAGTTCTCATTCTTGAACTGAAATCGCTGACCTTTTTTTATATGGAGCCCGACTCAATTAATTCAGTAAATCTTTAAGCGCTTCATCCACCTTTGCATAGTTGAAATCGAAATTTGAATTTTGGATTTTTATTGATGACACCCAGCTCCCCCTTAAAACCAGTTCCGACATTTCGCCAAGTACCAACTTCAAAATGAAGCCTGGAACATTGGGTGCCCAAAGCGGTTTATCAAGTTCTTTTGCAATAGCAGCAATCATTTCTTTATTAGTTATTGGGGTTGGGGCTACTGCATTATAAGCTCCGTGCATTGACTGATCTTCTATTGCCTTAATAAACATCCAGCATGCATCATCAATGTGAACCCAACTCATTAGTTGCTTACCCGAACCCAAAGGTGAACCCACGCCCCACTTTATTGGTTTTATCATTTCTGCCAAGGCCCCACCCTTTTCACTTAACAAAATGCCGATCCTGATTTTAACCACACGAATACCCAAGGACTCTATCTTGTCTACACTTGCTTCCCATTGCTTTACCACATTTGCAAGGAAGTCATCAGCTGGTTGATCCTCTTCAGTAAATATTTTTTCTGATCCAGCATCTCCATAAATGCCTATTGCAGAAGCCGAAACAAAAGTCTTTACCTTATGCTCACTTTGTTTCAACGTTTGATAAATCAGTTCACTTGATTTTGTTCTACTTTCCAGAATCTCCTTTTTTCGGGAGGCGAACCAACGTTTATCTGCAATACCTGCTCCAGCCAAATTCACAATCGTTTCTATGCTATTAATTGCACCATTTTCCATTGTCCCATCGCTCACGTTCCACTGGAAGGTAGGAATGGGTCCAGAGCCTTTGCTTCTGGACAAATGTGAAATCTGGTAACCTTTTTGCTGTAGCAGTGCAGTCAGTCTTGTGCCTACGAGCCCAGAGGCCCCTGTTATCAGAACATTTTTATGCATATGGATAATTACTAGCTTTGATTTATAATATTAACAGCATGAAACAAAATAAGTTTGAGTTGATGGTTTTTTGCCTACTTTTTAGTGTTGCGGCATTTGGCCAAAAGGTAACTACAGAAAGACAGGGACAGAAAATAAATGGTGAAGAAAGCGAAGGTTATGCCACAACGTTGGAAGGCAAGAAGGAACTGGTTAACGTATCGTGGAGCAAGTTTTTAAAAGAATTTGGTAAGCCCAAGCAAGGAACGGGTTTCACAAGCATTAACGAACCAGCGCTGGGAGGTACTGTATATAGCAAAGGAATAATGTATGCCGATATTAAAGACAAGGGCGAAAACACGGAAATCTGGATAGGCATTAAAGCTAATGAATGGACTGTGAATGACATTGACATTGTGAAAAAGGAGTTGGAAAAAGAAGTGTATCGTTTCGGTATCAAATATTATAAAGACAAAATACAAGCCCAGATAGATGAGGCACAACGTGCATTTGATGCTACCACAAGACAAGGTCAACGGCTGGTCAATCAAAACAAAGACCTTACGATTCAATTAGGCAACAACGAACAAGAAAAAGTAAAGTTAGAAGAGCGTATTGAGGCCAACACGCTGGAGCATGCTGTGTTGTTACAGAAATTGGAGAACAACAAAGTTGCTCAGGACTCAGTAGTGCGGGCCGGTGATCAGATTAAAAAAGTAGTGGAGCTACACAAGGAAAGACAGGGCAAGGTGAATTGATTTCTTACACATAAAGCCAAACAAAAAAAGCCACTGTGAAAGTGGCTTTTTTTACAAGATTATGCAGTCTTAGAAAGTAAAAGCATACTTCAAGGAAAATGTTCTGCCTGGACGGAAAACCGAAAACGTTTGATCAGCTGCCTGAAATGATTTGTAGAAATTGATACGTTCAGCACCTAGAATATTAGCTACTCCGAAGGTAAGTTTTGATCTCCCGGCAACACCTACACTTTTGGTCACATTGAAGCTCAGGCTGTTAAAAGGTTTGGTATAGATATCAGGTACACGGCCAGACCCTACAATGTTTAATGTCTCCCCTTGAACATTGTAAGCAAGACTTGCACTTAATGTCCCCTCCATATTCTGATAGTTCACAAAACCATTGATCAAGAATGGCGCCTGACCAGCCATAGGTCTCGTTGCATCTATCCATTCACCATCTCTGGCATTAGCTTCACGCAACTCCAACTCCGTGCCTCCTGCTTCATTTACTGTTACCGATTTTAAATCGACTGCTGATTTCACGAAAGATGCATTAGACCCAACTGAAAACGATTCGTTTATTGTCTTTCGAAACTCTATTTCAATTCCGTAAACTTCACTTCGCCCTGCGTTTCTGGGCTTTAAATTATCTGGTGCTGTCTCAAAAGCTACCAGCTCAATGTGCCCATCAAACGCTTTGTAAAATGCTGAAAGGGAAACCATTTCACCAACACCGTAAAAATACTCCCAACGCAAATCGAAATTATCAACGTGCGTTTCTTCCAAATCCAAATTGCCTATAAAAGTACGCTTACTGATAGGGTCAAAAATCTGCGCATTAGATTTTTCCTTAAAGGAAGGTCTCGCTAATGTTTTGTTGTACGATCCCCGAAGGTTCATCGCTTCATTCAGGCTATACACCAAATTGGCAGATGGAAGGAAATCAAGGTTATCAAGTGTCAATGTATCATTGAGCATAATCTGACTTTGGTTCGCTCCTGTGTAGTTCATCTTCACCTGTTCCGCTCTTACTCCATAGATCGCCTTCAATTTTGAAGTTAGTTGCATCTCAGTCATCATGTATGTACCAAACACTTCCTGTGCTGAATTAAAATTCTTGGAAGGGTCAAAATTTCCCTTCACATACGTTCCCAAGTTTGTCTCTGGTGTCCATATATTTTCAGCACTTAACAAATCATCAGGATTGCCTGATACTTTTGAACTGCCTCTTATTCTGTAGTAATATTCCAACACCTCAAAGTCTCGGTTCTTAAATGTTCCAATTCCTCCAAATTTGAATTTATTCTTCACCCCATAAGGAACCGTAAAATCTACTTTGAAGCTCTGATTATCTTCGGTTAAGTCCCTATAAAATCTATCAATCCCAGCGCCAACACCCACTTGCAAATCGTAGTTATCATCCGGTAAAACCTGAATTCTTGATGACCTATAATCTGGTTCATATATTCTGGAGAGATTCAAAGCACCTCTCCACTCCACATCAAGTTTCGGGAAGCTGTGCTTACCTACAAGAATGGTGTTAGTAACCGAGCGCTGAGCATAAGTCAAAATGTTTCCACTTAAAATTGAAGGGTTATCAAATTGATTAGCCGCCAATCTAGTTGCTGCCGATGATGTTCCATTTTGACTTCTCAATACACTTAGTGCGAAGCTATGACTGTTAAATTTTAGTGCACCAGCTAGTAGGCCACTCCAAATTATATCCGTTTTCCCCAGTTGCCCTGTTCTTGTTTCTACAGTAGTCAACTCGTTAACACTTTTGTCGGCATCCTTAATATATTCTCCAAATTGCACATCAGCATAATATTCGTAGTTAGTCCGATAAGAAGCTACGGCATTGTACCCAATGGTTGTCCCACCTTTGTTAATCTGATTTCCATGATTGACCCCCAGATTATAGTTAAGAAAACTTGGTTTTTTTTGAACGGCCAGCTGTGGGTTGAAACTTCTGGTAAACGCTTCCGTCTCAGCCCCATCTGCAGAACTGATATCCGGAATAATTGATTTCTTATCAAATGGTAATTTTCTGGTGCCGTCATCAAAACCAAGGAAATCTTTTTTACCCCCATCGTATGATAAAAAATCCTTGTTTAAATTCATCGCAGGATTAAATCCCATACCGATTGAAATGTCAGTTACTTTTTCCTCAGGAAAACTTTTGGTTTCGATATCTACGGTGCCCCCGGCAAAATCCGCAGATAGATTAGGGGAAAATGTTTTGTAAACAATCACATTCTCAATGGTATTGGTTGGAAAAATATCAATTTGAACTGAGTTATTGTCGGGATCGAGACCGGGAATACTCATTTCGCTAAAAGTGGTCTTCGTATACCTGTCGCCCAATCCTCTTACATAAACATATTTACCTTCCTGAACAGCCACACCTGTCACCCTTCTCATCGCCACACCTAAATCATTGTCACCCAACTTCCGAAAGGTTTGAGAAGATATTCCATCAACCACATTCGGTGATTTTCTCTGAACAGTCAGAAGGGCTATTTCTGTATCTCTCGCCTGTTCGGCAGTCACTACAATTTCCTCCAATTCAGTAGCGGCAACATTAAGCGTTATATTCATCGTTGACACCTCGCCATCTTTTATTTCAATGTCACTTACTTTCTGAGTTTGATAAGACACAAATTGGAAAACGGCAGTATGTATTCCCGCATCCAACTTGAGTGAAAAGTTACCATCAAAATCAGCCGCAGCACCAATGCTGGTACCCTCTTTTGAAACGGTAGCACCAATAAGGCCTTCTCCCGTTTCCCCATCAATTATTTTTCCTCTCAAGAAACCCTGACCATAGGATGTGATACTTAAGCAAGCGATTAAAAGTACTAATAGTGTTTTTTTCATTATTTGAGCTTAATGCTGTTGCAAAATTAGGCAAAGACACTTACCCAAAGTGAGTAGAAAAATGTGAGGAAGTGCGTCTTAGTAAGGAAGCTACCGATCTTAACATTGGATTAACATTAGCAAATCCAATAGATAGCTTAAGTGTAAGTCTCTACTTCAAGGATTACGAAATTGTTAAAGCAAAGAGATATTAATTTAACACATTGTTAATGTGCTCCACTGACGATGACAAGACCTGTCCATAAAAAAAGAAGCCACATTCTTTGTGGCTTCTTTCATATTACTTAACAAATCAATCTTTTAGTTCAACAAGCCATTTTTAGCTGCCATTGTCCAGGCAAATTCACTTGCTGATGCTCCAGTTGCTGCAGCAGAAGTTGCTTTTGCAGCTGCAGCATCTTTGTCCGTTTGAGGAACATTAGCACAGAACGGCACATCGTTACTATCCTTTTTCGAATAAACGTCTATCGCATCGTACTTAGTGCCAGTGATCACAAATACTCCATCTAACAATTGTTGCACCGCATCAGTATAAACTTTGTTCGCATGGTCTGTACAATCACCTATTGTATATTCTCCTTCAAATTTCAATTTGGCCGAAGCATATCCAGAGAACAACAAATTTTCTAATGTTCCCTGAGCATCAGCTTTAATATCTGCAGCCGAACCAGCAACACCATCAGAAACAATTGTCCCATTTTTCAAAGTGAACTTACCATCCTTGTAAGTTGAGTTTTCAGGCCCATCAATTTCAAGACCTTCATCCGTACCAACACCATCTCCATGGTACACCATAAAGTTAGTCACAGTTCCTGAGTAGTTCATATCAATGTCTACTCCGTCATCACCTTGCCAGTATACTAACAAATTGGTTACGTTAACAGTACCTCCAAAAAACTCTATCCCATCATCCAGCGTTGCAAATATTTCAACATGATCAATCTCTGTTCCAGAACCTACGCCACCTAATGTCAATCCATTGATTTCATTTCCTTCTCCAATTAGAGTACCACCATGGCGAATAGAAACATACTTCAAAGTTCCTGAGTCATCAGTCACAACGTTACCACCATAAAGACCATACGCCTCATCAGCAGGCAATCCTTCTATCGCAGTTTCAGTATCACCATTCTTAGCCGATATAGGAGCTTTCCCTAAAACGATTAAACCTCCCCACTTTTCATTATCAAGTTTATCCAGGTTTGTTCCTGCTGTCTCTCCTACTTTAATATTGTCAAGAATAGACGTGAAAATAATTGGCTCATCTGCAGTACCAACTGCTTCAATTTTACCTCCTCTTGAGATAATCAATGCAGAAGCAAGCGCTCCATTTCCTTCCCTTCCTTTGATAATTGTTCCTTCCTGAATGGTAAGTACTTTTCCGTCTGGTACAATAACACGACCTGCCAATTCATAGATTCTGTCATTGGTCAATGTTTTGGTATCTAACAAACCGCTTAATACTTCATTCGGAATAACCGTTTCAGTGGTCACTGCAAAAACAGCAGTAATGTTGTTTGAATCACCTTCTTTATCCACAACGGAAACTGTTACCGAGCCTGCTGCTGCGCTTGCCCCCGCAGTGAAGGTAACGCTGATCGTACCTGAAGTTGCTGCAGCAGTTCCATCAGTGTCCACAGTCACAGTACCTCCTGTAGCTGTAGTAGAAGAAGAAGCAAAACCGGCAGCTGCTGTATACGCAAAATCAAGTATAACCGTTTTGCCAACTTGCACGTCAGCTGGAGATGGAGCTGTAATGCTAGGTGCGATCAAGTTTTGGGTCTCATCATCTTTACATGCATAGAAGGTAGTTACCAGCGTGAAAATGATAAGTAGTGATAATAATTTTTTCATGCGTAAATTTTTAAGAATTTTTATTTTTAGATTCTGTGCAAAGATGAACATCCAATGTTATTTGAATCACAATGGTGGTTTACCAAATTGTTAAAGAAGAGGAAGGGATCTTTACTGGATTGATACCAGTTTCAGATTGAAAACTTGAATTGGCTTCACTAAATGCTTGATTCTAAAAAGAATTAAGCAGCATTTTCCATATTAAAAAATCGTGAAGTCGAAGGCATTCAAAAGTCGTATTCTCTTTTATCAGGAGATTTTAGACCAAGAAGAAACTAATTAACTATTACTTGTTGATAGGTACTTTGGAAAGCAACACCTTAATAATATCTGCTGTGCGTACATTATCTGCTTCAGCTTCATAGTTTAATATGATACGGTGATTGAGCACATCAAGTGCTACTTCTTTAATATCTTCAGGCAATACATAATCACGGCCTTCGAGGTAAGCCATGGCCCTTGAGGCCAAATTGAGATTGATGCTTGCGCGAGGTGATGCTCCAAATTGAATATACTGTGCCTCGTGATCGAGTTTGTACGCTTTAGGGTTACGTGAAGCAGACACCAACTCTATTATATATTTTTCTAAAGATTCAGAAATTTTAACCTTGTTTACTTCATTTCGGATTGCAAAAATATCTTCCTTGGTAAGCACCTGATTCACGGTGTAATCAAACTGCATGTTTGAAATACGTCTCATGATCTCCAACTCGTCTTCCTTTGAAGGATAATTAACAAACACCTTCATCATGAATCTATCAATTTGTGCTTCAGGTAATGGATAGGTTCCCTCGTTCTCAACAGGATTTTGTGTGGCCATTACCAAGAAGGGACGATCGAGGTTAAATGAAGTCTCTCCAATAGTTACTTGTTTCTCTTGCATGGCCTCCAGCAAAGCTGACTGAACTTTCGCTGGCGATCTATTGATCTCATCCGCTAAAATGATATTGGCGAATATGGGTCCCTTCTTCACTTCAAATTTTCCGTCCTTCTGATTATAAATCATAGTACCTACCAAGTCAGCAGGCAATAAGTCGGGAGTAAATTGGATGCGGGCAAAATCAAGATGCAACACCTGCGCAAGGGTGCTTATGGTTAGGGTTTTGGCAAGACCAGGAACTCCTTCTAATAAAATATGACCATTGGTAAACAAACCTATCATCAGGCGGTTGACCATATATTGCTGGCCTACTACCACTTTTGCTACTTCAGTGTAAACTTGTTTTACTTTTTCTGTATGCTCTTGTTGTACTTCTGTTGCCATCTCAAACGCCATATTTCTATGCTTTTACCCTTAATTTTAGCGCAATAATAAAGAATTAGGTTCAAAATTAGTTACAAAAGGATGTAATCGGATTTAAAGGTCGCTTCTCACTGTTATCAAGCCTTCAATCCACTGGAAAAACCAATCTATGCCCAAAACTTTCGTTATAGGTGATATTCACGGTTCTTATCGTGCATTGTTGCAATGTTTGGAAAATTCAGGGTTCAATTATCAAAAAGACACGCTCATTTGCCTCGGGGATGTAGCCGATGGATGGCCTGAAACACAGCAGGCCGTTGAGGAACTGTTGCAAATCGAAAACCTAATTTATGTATTGGGCAACCATGACTTCTGGACACTCGATTGGATGGAAACAGGATATGCCAACGACACATGGCTTATTCAAGGAGGCCAGGCTACAATCGATTCCTATGCGGATAAAGTACCAGCTAATCACGTTCAGTTATTAAAGGGTGCACTCCCATACTATATTCACAGGAATGAATTATTTGTTCATGCTGGCATCAGCATTGAAAGCCCGATTGAGCGACAGGGTATTCAAACTTTTCTTTGGGATAGAAGTTTTGCACAATTGGCCAAAAAGAAACATCCACAAAAGCTCACTCCCTATCACTCAGTATATATCGGTCATACTCCAATTGACGAGGACAAGCCGATACAGTATTGCGAAGTATGGATGATGGATACCGGAGCAGGCTGGTCTGGTCGGCTATCGATGATGAATATTGAAACGCAAGAATGTTTTGTAAGCGACCCGGTGCCTCAACTGTATCCAGGCATTGAAGGGAGGAGAAAGTTTTAAAACGCTATGACTTCTGCGCCTCTTGGATTCACTAAATAGGAGTTCACCAGGTTTTGAACGATCCTGTTCTCCTTGCCTATCTTTATAAAATCCTTAGCTGTTTCAAAATCAGCAAGTGTTTCCTGCTTGTCAATAAAACCAAAACCCAGATAAGCCCCATTTTCCACTAGCACAAGGGAGCGCTCATTGTTTTTTCTCCCTGTCCCAATGATGGCCAATGAGTTTCCTTCTTCAAAAAATGAGTCAATGGCGGCATTAATTCTTTTGTTGTATTTCGTGGCTGTCTCTACACCCATGCACCCGCCTTTACAATCTCCCGTTTGATAACTAAAACACAATCCCTTGGCCACCTGTAGCCCTGATAGTTTCGGACAAAGGTCAAACTCTCTTACCTTTTCCCACATAAAGTTCCAGGCATCACCTTTGGAGCTAAAGCTTATCAATGGTCTGGTACCGCGCTTTACCACATTGACACAAAATCGCAGATATCCGGCTCGATCTTCATAATCATAAATTCCCCACTCATCTACTTTTTGTTTCTGTGCCAGATTATACTTTGGCCATAGCCTTCTTATTTCCTGCGATTCTAAAATCAAAGCAATCAATTCGCTACCCGTAAGCTCGTAGGTGATGCGATGAATCTCGTTTCTTATATTGGAGCGGTTCCACTCGCGAGCAGCTCCCGTAAAATGTCCGGCTATTCTTTTCTTTATATTGACCGCTTTGCCAACATAAATAACATTACCTCGGGCGTCCATGAAATAATACACCCCGGGTTTGGCTGGCAATTTGTCAAAGTCTTCTTTCGGAAGATTGGGTGGTAGCGTTGTTTCGCCTGAGTTTCTCTTAAGTGCTTTGGCGATAGCCCCTCCTGTATCCCTTTTGAGGAGAAGATCAAAAACCCTTGATGTTGCTTCCGCATCCCCGCCTGCTCTGTGTCTGTCCTTAATTTCAACACCAAGACTTTCTGCCAGCCTGCCCAAGCTGTACGAACTTAGGCCGGGAATAATCTTTCGGCTTAATCTCACAGTACATAATTTTTTTGAGTTCCAACTGATTCCAGCTTCCTCAAATTCCTTTTTTAAAAAGCTGTAATCAAAATGAGCATTGTGAGCCACAAAAACTCTGTCTTTTAAATGCTCGTGAATTTCGCTGGCCACCTCAGAGAAAGAGGGAGATTCCTTCACCATTTCGTAATTGATTCCCGTAAGGCCGGTTATAAATTGCGGAATGCTTCTGCCAGGATTGATTAGTGTATGATAATGGCTGGTGATCTGCATGCCATCGTGATGATAGATCGCTATCTCTGTAATGCGATGGTTATTCGCATACCCTCCTGTGGTTTCAATGTCAACTATGGCGTACATACTATTCCTCAAAATTAGAGTTTGACAATTGCAGTTAAAAGCGGAACTTGAATCAAATTTTTATAGCATGAATGGAATTGTACGTTTTCTTCTTTCAGGCCTCGCTGTATTGCTTACCGCCTACCTGCTGCCAGGAGTACATGTAGAGCATTACGGCTATGCGTTGCTCGCAGCCGCTGTTTTGTCATTTGCCAACGCCATTGTAAGGCCCATACTGGTTGTACTTACAATCCCCATTACCGTTTTCACGCTAGGTTTGTTTCTCTTGGTCATTAATGCTCTGATTATACTGATGGTGGATTACTTTGTGCCCAAATTTGATGTCGATGGGTTCTGGTGGGCCTTGGCATTCAGTCTGATTTTGTCCATATTCAACAGCATGTTTTCGGAGATGTCGAAGCCGAGAAACCGCTAATTTTCCGCGAAGCATCGGTATTTCCCATTCATAAAAATTCTATGGCCTTTAGCCATGGGATACCGTTTACCCTATACCCAGAAAAATCCTATGTACAAATTAATCCTGCTCCTCCTTGTGACCTCGTCTGCCTGGGGCCAACAACTGAATGAACTGACTGTTGAAAAGATAATGCGTAACCCAAAATGGGTGGGTGTTGCACCTTCTGATGTCTTTTGGTCTGAAGATAGTAAAACCATTTATTTCAATTGGAACCCGGACAACGCTGCGGGAGACTCCTTGTACTCCATCACACTAGCTAACAAAGTTCCATCGAAGGTAAGCCCTTCGGTAAGAAGAACACTGGCAGCAAACAACGGGGCTTATAATCGGGCCAATACTAAAAAAGTGTATGAGAAATTTGGTGATCTTTTCCTTTTGGATATCCCCTCCAACAAAACCATAAAAATCACCAACACCATCGACAGGGAGTTTACTCCTTCATTTTCTCAAGATGAATCTAAAGTAATATTCACCTCAGGAAATAATTTATACTCATGGGATATGACCATGGGTTCATTCAGTCAACTCACCGATTTTAGAAAGGGAAAGAAAAAATCGGACGCAAAAACAAGCGCTCATGAAGATTGGCTGAAGCAAGACCAACTGGCTTACATAGAAATACTCAAAGAGAGGAGTGACAATAAAAAAGCGACAGACAAAAATAATAAAGCCAACAGCCCTGATCGGCCTTATACAGTTTATCTGAATGATCACAATGTCGATAACCTGATGATGAGCCCTGATGAAAATTTTATCACCTATCGGATAACAAAAGAAGCTGCAAGCGCAAAATCTACCATTGTACCGAATTATGTGACGCTGTCTGGGTTTACTGAAGATATACCTACCCGAGCTAAAGTAGGTGTAGACCTTGATACTTATGAATTTTGGGTTTATGATATCAAAAGAGATACCACCTATCAAGTGAGTACTGGTACTGTCCCAGGGATTTTGGATGAAACGGATTTTTCGAAAGATTACCCTGATCAACAACCTAAAGAAAAAGTAATGCGATCTGTGGTTATCAACGGGCCCTATTGGTCTGGAGACGGAAAGAATAATTTTGTAGTCATCCGCTCAGTTGATAATAAAGACAGATGGCTCATGTCAGTGGATCTGAATACACGTCAACTTAAACCACTGGACAGGCAAAGGGATGAAGCATGGATAGGCGGCCCCGGCATCGGATACTTCTTTAATGCTGGCAATGCCGGATGGATGGGTGACAATAAACACATTTGGTTTCATTCCGAAGAGACGGGTTTCTCTCACTTATACACTGTAGACGTTACCACGGGTAAGAAACAGGCTATCACATCAGGTAAATACGAAATACAAAATGCCCAACTCTCCAGAGATAAAAAGTTTTTTTACATCACCACCAACGAAGTACATCCTGGCGAAAAGCATTTTTATAAAATCTCAATTGATGGTAAAAAGTCAGAAAGGCTAACCCAAACTACCGGATCGCACCAGGTCACATTATCTCCGGATGAAAAGTGGATAGCCGATTTGTATTCCTACAGCAACAAGCCATGGGAACTGTTTCTTTCTGAAAACAAAGCGAAGGCAAATCCAGAGCAAATTACAAAATCGACAACAGCAGAATTTAATTCTTATTCATGGAGAGACCCGCAGGTAATTACGTTTAAAGCTCGGGATGGTGCTGATGTACATGCGCGACTCTATCAGGCGAAGCAACAAAGCACTAAAGGTCCCGCAGTCATCTTTGTGCATGGTGCGGGCTACTTACAGAATGCGCACAAATGGTGGAGCAGTTATTTCCGAGAATACATGTTTCACAATATGCTCGCAGACAAAGGCTACACCGTAATCGATATCGATTACCGGGGAAGCGCAGGCTACGGTCGCGATTGGCGTACAGGCATTTATAGATTCATGGGTGGAAAAGATCTGACCGATAATGTAGATGCCGCTCAACTCCTGGTAGACAAATACAATGTTGACCCAAAACGGATCGGCATTTATGGAGGGTCGTATGGCGGCTTTATTACGCTGATGGGCATGTTTACCACACCTGATGTGTTCGCTGCAGGGGCCGCACTAAGACCCGTAACAGATTGGGCGCACTACAACCATCGCTATACGTCCAACATCCTTAATGTACCCTATGCCGATAGTATTGCGTATGTAAAAAGCTCGCCTATCTATCATGCAGAAGGATTGAAAGGAGCATTGCTGATGTGCCATGGGATGGTAGACACTAACGTACACTTCCAGGACGTAGTTAGGTTATCGCAACGCTTGATCGAATTGGGCAAAGACAATTGGGAGCTTGCTGTTTACCCTGTCGAAAATCATGGATTTGTAGAGCCAAGTAGCTGGACTGATGAATACAAACGGATTTTTAAACTCTTTGAAGACAATCTCAACCCCTAACAAATGCTTAAAAATTACATAAAAATCGCCATCAGGAATTTAACGCGAAATTCCTTGTACAGTCTTATTAACATTATTGGTTTGGCCATAGGCCTTGCATGCTTTGTGCTAATAGGCATTTATGTAAAAAATGAAACAGGCTACGATCGTTTTTATACCAATGCAGAAAACATCTATAGACTAAATACCCATGTAGATGTAAACGGTGTTCAAAACAGGTACAGCATGGCGCATTACCCTGCTCCTTTTGATATGGTGGACGAATTTGCTGAGGTAGAAACTGCCGCCACTATTTTCAAACCTTTCTTCTTTTCAAACCTCTTGCCAACTATTAAGTATGAAGACAATGAATATCAGGAAAGGAAATTTTATCTGGCCGATTCCAGTTTGTTTTCAGTTTTTGATTTTGATTTCCAATATGGAAATAGGGAAAAGGCTTTCGAAAACAGTAACTCTGTTGTGCTTAGCAGTGAAACTGCAAAAAAATATTTTGGAGATGCTAACCCACTAGGTAAGCTCATCACCTTTCAGGATACGGTTTCATTTAAAGTAACCGGGGTACTTGAGCCATTCCGCGGCAAAACCCATCTTGATTTTGATTTTCTTGCTCACTCAAAATTACTCATCAACCAATTAGTAGGGTTCAGAATTGATCACGATTACAGAGGTATGTGGTATTATAGTTATGTGGTCCTTAAGCCAGGTTCTGACCCAAATCAAACGGATGCTAAACTGCCTGCGTTCGTAGCCAGTCATTACCTCCCTCGCTACACTGAAAATAACGCTGCACTCCAATTGCAATCCATCCAAGACATTCATCTTAAATCTGACTTTAGCAATGCGGACATGTCAGTGAATGGCAATATCCAGTACGTGTACATACTTTCCTCTATCGCGATTCTGGTTTTAATCATTGCCTGTATCAATTTCATGAATTTATCCATTGCGCGTTATTCCAACAGGGGCAAGGAAGTGGGCATACGAAAAGTGATGGGTGCACAGAAAAAAAACCTGATCTTTCAATTCTTAGGTGAGTCACTGCTCATTGCATTAATCTCAGGGATAATTTCCTTTTTTATTATTTGGGTTGCATTGCCAATATTCAACGATTTAGCATCCACACAACTTGACCCTAAAGAGTTATGGAGTCCTTCCAATATAATTGCCGCACTATTAGTCACATTGTTTGCCGGATTAATTGCAGGTCTTTATCCCTCTTTTGTAATGGCCTCTTTTCAACCTGTTAAAGTGTTGAAAGGATTGCATAAAGCCGTAAATAAGAAAATTGATTTGAGAAAAGCGTTGGTAGTAGGGCAGTTCACTGTTTCATTGATTCTGCTCATTGGTACGCTTATCATTTCCGATCAATTAGATTTCATGCGCAACAAAGACATGGGCTTTGACAAGGAAGAGGTAATTGTAGTAAGAGCAATAGGCACAGGTATGCCTCCCAACTATGCCACATTTAAAGAAAGATTGCTGAGAGAATCTGGCGTAATTGCCGTTACTAACCTTTCGCATGATATGGGACAAAAAAATCTTCCTTACTTCCCAATGATTGTGGAAGGAGTAGAGGATGAACAAATGTTACCCATTATGTCTGCTGGCTATGATTTTTTGGAAACGTTTGGATTGAATATGAAAGAGGGGCGCTATTTTGATATCGATCATCCTTCTGATAGCACATTGGCTGTTGTGATTAATGAAGCCACGGCAAGAGCATTCAACTGGAAAGACCCGATTGGAAGAAAAATTACATTCGGTGAAGGAGGGAACCCTAACATCACAGTTATTGGTGTTGTTGAAGATTTCAATTTTGATCCACTGAGAAATAAGGTAAGTCCGGTAATCATTAGCTTTGCCCCAGCCTTCAGTAACATCGCCATAAAAATTAAGTCAGGCGACTATCGATCAACTATTGCACATGTAGAGAGTACTTGGGGTGATATCATCCAGGACAACCCATTCTCATTTTACTTCCTTGACGAAGCACTCAACCAAACGTATGCCGCAGAAGAAAGACTAGCCAAAATATTCAAAACATTTTGTGGACTTGCCATCTTTGTAGCGTGTCTGGGTCTTTTTGCACTTGCTTCATTCAGCGCACAAAGAAGATTAAAAGAAATTGGTGTGCGCAAAGTGTTGGGTGCCACCGAGCCGAGCCTGGTACTATTATTATACAAAGAGTTTTTAATTCTTGTTGTAGTTGCAGCGGTGCTTGCAAGTCCATTATCTTACTATTTGTTTGATGGTTGGCTCGACAGTTTTGCGTATCGAATACAAATCAATCCGCTTGTGTTCTTAATGGCTTTGGCTTTGCTTACCCTTATTGCGTTCATAACGGTTGGGTATCAATCACTGAATGCAGCACGATCCAACCCAACACAAACTTTGCGAAGCGAGTAGTAGCACGCTTTATACTTTTGAAAAGGCTCGTGCTTGATGTATGGGCCTTTTTTGTTTTTTAAGGCCTCAATAATTTTGTATCTTTAGGATACTCTAAACTCCTCCCAACTATGCAATTCAAGAAAGTGACCCAAACTGTCCTTTATTCACTATGCCTGCTGATTTTAGCCGCATGTTCTGCACCAAAAGATAACGACAAACTAGGTAGCATATACTTTGATGTAACCGGTTCTGAAGAGGCTGTTAAACATTTTGAAGAGGGCCTTCTATTGCTTCATAGTTTTGAATTTGATGACGCGGCAACAGCTTTTATTGAAGCTCAAAAAACTGATTCCACCATGGCAATGGCTTATTGGGGCGAGGCCATGACTTACAATCATCCGCTATGGGCAGAGCAATCTTATGAAGAAGCCACTGCTGCTTTAAATAGATTAAGTGATTCTCCTGAAGAGCGGATAGAGAAATCTTCTACAGAAATAGAAAAAGATTTTATGAAAGCCGTTAACATTCTTTATGGAGAGGGAAGTAAATATGATCGTGATGTAGCTTATTCAGAATTTATGGCAGAAGTCTACACAAAGTATCCTAAGAGTCAGGAAGCTGCCGCTTTCTATGCGCTGTCGTTATTAGGTTCAGTACCGGTAGGTCGTGATGAAGATATTTACGAAAAGGGCGCTGTGATAGCTAAAGGCATTTTAGAAGAAAACCCGAATCATCCAGGCGCATTGCATTATCTCATCCATTCCTATGATGACCCTCAGCATGCCAGCGCTGCTGTGGAAGCTGCTAACAGGTACATGCAGGTAGCCTCTGCAGCCGGACATGCATTGCACATGCCTTCTCATATCTATGTTGCCATGGGTATGTGGGACGATGTCGTGCGATCTAACGAACAATCCTATGAGGCGAGCGTGGTAAGAATGAAAGAAAAAAATCTTAATAACGATGCCAGAGGCTATCATGCATTGCAATGGCTTGTTTATGGCTACTTGCAACAAGGTAGAATGGAAGAGGCTCGACAAATTGTACATGACATGGCGCAGTATACGTCAGAACTCCCTTCTGCCAGAGCCAGAGTGCATATGAGTATTATTAAAGGCGCCTATCTGGTAGAATCTGGGGATTGGACTGGAGAAGAGTCCAACATTGAGGTTGATCAAACAGGACTTAATATTAGCATTATTGGTACCAACAAATTTCTTGATGGTATGAAATCCTACCAACAAAAAAACGCTGAGCTATTGGATGAACAAATCACTTCATTAGAAAAAGAAAGATTGAAAGTTACCATCCAGATTGAAAACAAAGGAATAGCCCTTTGCAGCGGAGTAGGTTGGGAATCTCAAAAAGCCAATCAACTGGATGTGGATCAGGCACAAGTTATGGAGATGGAACTACGAGGTTTAGCTGCATATCTGAAAGAGAACAAAGAAGAAGCCAATGAATGGTTAAAAAAAGCTGCTGAACTTGAACAAAACATCAGCTACTCTTATGGGCCACCAACAGTAGTTAAGCCATCATTTGAATTATATGGTGAGTGGCTGGTTGAAAATGAGCGCTTTGAAGAAGCACTCGTTCAATTTGACTACAGTCTCCAGCGGGCACCAAAACGCATCTTATCATTAAGAGGAAAGCTAGCTGCAGCGCAGGCGATGGGTAATACTGCTTTGGAAAAAGAAGTTCAAACCCTTTTGGATGAGGCCTTGCAAAAAGCAGATAACAAAGTTGCAACATCGCAGTTTTTATAATCACCCAGAAATTTGTCGATAGACAGCGCTCATCTCAATTTTAGTGAGGACTCATTATGGGTGCTTAACCTATGTCTTGCCATTATTATGTTTGGCATTGCGCTTGACATCAAATGGGAAGATTTCCGTAAAGTTTTCAGATCACCAAAGGCCACATTGGTAGGTTTGTTCTTACAATTCCTTTTACTTCCAGCGATTACTTTCATTTTGGTTTGGGTGCTTCAGCCAGCACCCAGCATAGCACTAGGCATGATCCTGGTGGCGGCATGCCCCGGTGGGAATATCTCCAACTTCATGACCCACCTATCAAAAGGAAATACAGCACTCTCTGTCAGCTTAACTTCTATAGGCACATTACTTGCCATTGTAATGACTCCATTGAATCTACAATTATGGGCAGGCATGTACCCTCCCACTTCTGCTATTTTGAACGAGGTAAGTTTAAATCCTTGGGAAATGTTTGAAACAATTGCTGTGCTCATAGGCATACCCTTAGTCCTAGGCATGTCTATCAGCAACAAGTATCCCGCTATTGCAGCAAAAATATCCAAACGTGTAAAACCTTTCTCCATTTTCATTTTTGCGATGTTTGTAATCGTTGCGTTTGCCAACAACCTGGATACGTTTTTAGAATTCATACACCTGGTTATCATTTTTGTATTTATCCACAATCTTATTGCTCTCACTCTAGGATACAATGTGGCAAGGCTTTTCAAATTAGACATTGAAAATAGAAAAACGCTGGCCATCGAAACAGGGATCCAAAACTCTGGATTGGGCCTTATTCTCATTTTTGGTTTCTTCCAGGGGCTTGGCGGAATGGCTATTGTTGCAGCCTGGTGGGGGATTTGGCACATCGTATCAGGGCTGGCTCTTGCCACTTATTGGTCGCGCGATACGGCAACACAAACTACCTAGCTGACATCAAATTTCCTTTAAAGGGTGATTTTAGGGCACCACCTACGTAATTTTTTATGCCTCGTTTATTTTCTTTGATAACTTGCACATCAAATTTTAAACAACACTATGAAAAGATTTACTAATAATTATTTGTTGCTGCTAGTTGGCCTTTTCCTATTCTCTTGTGGTCAAGAGAAAGAGGAGACCCTATCAGATACATTTCAACGTATCAATGACGAAGTATTACAAAACTCTAAGGCATACGCTACCTTAGAAGAGGCAACTTCTACGATAGGACATCGACTTACCGGATCTGAAAATGGCTCCAAAGCTGAAGAGTATACTTACAACAAATTCAAAGAGTATGGATTTGATGATGTGAAATATCTTGAGTTTGAAGTGGAAGCCTGGTCCAGAGGTGATATCGCTGTAGAAATCGATGGCTCTCCAGTACCTGCCGTTACACTTGCACACTCACCCACTGAGTCAGAAATTACTGGCCAACTAGTGGATATGGGTAATGGGTTAGAGGTGGATTATACATCCAAAGCGGGTGCTGTAAAAGATAAGATTGCTGTTGTATACATTGGCATTTTAGATGGCAGCCCTGAGGGGCTTAACAATCTTCACAGAAGTGAAAAAACAGCATTGGCAATCAAGTATGGCGCGAAAGGAATCGTTATCATCAATCAAGTGGACAACGGTGTATTGCTTACTGGAACGGCCTCCGTTACAGGAGAGTTAATTCCCATTCCAGCTGTTTGTATCGGAAAAGAAAATGGAATGGCCCTCAAGGAAAAATTGAAAGTCAAATCTGTTTCTGCTCATATTAAAATGACCAATAACAGCAACATGATAAAAGCGCGTGATGTTGTTGCTACTATTAAAGGTTCTGAAATTCCTGAAGAGCGTATTGTAATCGGTGGTCACCTTGATTCATGGGATTTGGCTACTGGTGCAATCGACAATGGTATTGGTTCATTCTCAGTATTAGACATTGCAAGAGCCTTCAAAGCAAATAACCTTAACCCAAAACGTACTGTGCAGTTTGTAATGTTTATGGGTGAGGAGCAAGGATTACTTGGTTCCCGCTACATGGTTGAACAAGAAATTAAAAACGGAACAATCGAAAGCATCAAGTACATGATGAACCTGGACATGGGTGGAAATCCAATTGGCATTAACGCTGGTGGAAAACTAGATGATCCTGATTTCTTCACCTCACTTGGGGCAGAAATCAATAAGATTGACACCATTTTCCGAAATGAACTCAGCAACAGATCAGGGCTTCATAGCGATCACCAACCATTCATGCTGGAAGGTGTTCCAATCGTAGGAATAATCAGCAATCTTGATCGCTCTATTTACGGATGTTATCACTCCGACTGTGATGATTTCGATTTAGTAAACGAAGCGCATTTGGTAAATACTGCTCGCTTTGGCACTATGATTTTATATGGTCTTGCCAATGCAGAAACACTTCCTGCTAAGAAAATGGATAGTGAGACCACTAAGCAGTTCATGATCGAAAATAACTTAAGAGAGCCATTAACAATCGCAGGCGATTGGAAATGGGGTGATGAATAGTCTTAAGAAATCCTGGTAATAAAAAAGCCTGTCTCAGATGTGAGACAGGCTTTTTCTTTGTCAATCATTTCTTAATTCTTGATTACTGCTTTATTGTAAAAGTCAGCAACATCTTTTTTCAACTGAATTAATGCTGGTTTAAGGATGTACATCATATGACCAGCCTCGTAATAAGACATGGTGATATTATCTCTTAGGCTCTCATCCAAAAACATATGATTCACGGTGTACTCTGTTCCAAAATAAGGTGTAGCCAAATCATAGTATGCGTTACAAAAATGCACTTTTAGGTGTGGGTTTTGGTGCATGGCTGACCGTAGACTTTCGGCTACGTTAAGGTATTGGTTCTGTACATTATTGTAGTTCCATGGTCTGGCCTTTCCTCCTGTATAGTAAGGGTTGTCCTCCGCAAACTTCAACTCTCTCCTTACATAATCATTAATGGCCATAGAATAAGGCCCAAGAATAGCAGCATTACTTGGGTCAAACTCATAACCCTCTCCTGCATCATCATAATCAAATCCAGTAAAACGTCCATCTAAGCGACCTACAGTCTTACCATCCGTACGTAATAATTCTTTTACAAATCTCCTGATGTTAATCCTGTAATTCGTTTGACGGATATATTCCTCACTTAAGCCTGTATAGCGATGAAGCTTTGTAGTGATCGATTGTTTTTCTGCTGCTGTCATTTGATCACCTTTCATCAGGGCCGAAGCATACTCGCCCAATGCAAATTCCTCTACTTCATCTAAAAATGGTTTTAACTCTTTATACTGAGGATCAGTTTTTTTATGATACCAGGCGATCGCACAATAAGTAGGCAGATAGGTTACAGCAGGTAGGTCATTCCCTTTATGCAGCACTTCTGTTTGCCAGTTCAACACGGCCGACACAAGCACTATCCCATTAAGGTACATGCCGTAGGCACGTTCCAAATAACTGGAAAGTCCTGAGGCACGGATTGTACCATAGCTCTCACCCGCAATAAACTTTGGTGAACCCCATCTTTCAAACCGACTTGTCGCTAGGTGAATGAATGCCCCTACAGACTCTATGTCCTCCTGATAACCAAGAAACTCTTTCTTATCCACACCATCCAATGGTCGGCTATAGCCTGTCATGATAGGGTCGATAAAAATTAAGTCAGTAACATCCAGCCAGGAAAATTCATTATCAACAATATTATAGGGTGGGGGAGTTGGTGCTCCAAAATCCGTCATGGCTATTCTTCTTGGCCCCAATGCGCCCATGTGCAACCACATAGAAGGTGCTCCAGGGCCACCATTAAAAGTAAAAGTGACAGGCCGTTTAGTGGGGTCGGTTACACCATCCTTTTGATAATAGATAAAAAACATCTTCCCTCTCGGGTTTCCGTTTTCATCCGGTATCAACATGTAGCCGGTTGTAGCTGTATAATTAATGCTTTGCCCGCTTATCGTAACCTTGTGTTGGGTTTTAGAAAGCACAGGTGTTTCCGCTTTGTCTTGTGCCAGAGCGAGTGAATAAAAAAATACAAAAAGGGGAATAATAAACTTCTTCATTTTTAATAAAAATATAATTTACATTTTAGTTGGTTCCTTCTTAATCATTACCATTTCAATACCTCTCTCCTTTATCATTTCGTTGATCGTTGTAACGTTACTATCAATTAAATTATTGAGTTTATTCAACTCATCATCAATTTGCCTTGACAGTTCAACTCGGACCTGATCGGCTTGTTGAGTAGGAGGAAAGTCTCCGGTTCCCTGCTCATACATTAAAAATGCCAAGCGATTATTGAGCTTAACACCAAAGTTCAATGGATCCTGTCGCGCTTCATTTTTAGTCTGATGAATATTATTTTCAATTACCGTCAGGTCACTTTCAAACTTCTTCATTGCATCTAACAAGTTTTTGTTTTCGGGCTTTTCATCAACTTTAGTTTTCACATAACCCAAATCAGTTTTAATCCTTCTGATATCTAGAATACCCTGATGTGCATCACTTACTTTATCCCTTACCTTTGAAAGAAAATCAAACTGGTCTTGAAACTCTTGTTGCGTAGTTGTCACTCGGGGATCTTTAACTATTTCAAACTCTTGTTCAGTGGTTTGTCCATTCACAGTTAATCTGGCTTTGTATTTCCCCGGTACCGCTTTAGGTCCAATATTAGGGGAAGAATAAAACACCAGACCTGGGAAGGTTTTATAACCAGGGTAGCGCATGTTCCATACGAACCTATTTCCACCCTTATCTACTTTCAACTGTGTCCCCCTATCCTTCGACTTATTAGAAAATGTCTGAATGATATTCCCATTCATTTCCATTACATCAATGGACACCTCACTATTCTCTTCAGTGGATGCCACATAATAGTGCATCATGACTCCATTAGGGTGATTCTCTCCCTCCAATCTTCTATCCGGACTTCCCCATCCGGAACCTCCGGCCATTCTATAAGTAGGCATTGGTTTGAATAGATGTGATTTTTTACTTTCAATCTCTTTTGATAATTGCTGAAGTGGAGTGAGGTCATCAATCATCCAAAAACTTCTACCGTGTGTAGCTGCTATTAAGTTATCGTTCTTAACAGCCAAATCATGAATAGGAACTGGAGGCAGATTCAATTGAAGTTGAGACCAACTGGCGCCATCATCAAACGAAATCCACATTCCTTTTTCTGTTCCCGCATAAAGTAGCCCTTTCCTCTTTTGATCCGCTCTTACCACTCTTACATATTCTTCAGCAGGTATACCATTAGTAATTAACGACCAGGTCTTTCCATAGTCATTTGTTTTATAAATGTAAGGAGTGTTGTCACCAAATTTATAAGATGTCCCCACCACGTATGCTCCTCCTTTTACAAAAGGATTTACATCGATGCTATTCATCATGTTATTTTTGGGCGATATGGGAGGCGTTACGTTTTCCCATGTTTTTCCTCCATCCCGGGTTAGGTTTATCAACCCGTCATCAGATCCCGTCCAAATTTCGTTCTCTGTGTAGGGCGATTCAGTGATCACAAAAATATTGGCATAATACTCAGCGCCAGTATTGTCTTGCGTAATGGGGCCGCCAGAAGATTTAATGGTCTCCGGATCATTGCGTGTAAGATCAGGACTAATAACCTCCCAACTTTGGCCTCCGTTGGTTGTTGCGTGAAGATGGTTTGACCCTGCGTATAATTTCTTTGGATTATGATGACTAAACACTACTGGGTAATTCCAGTTAAAACGATATTTCATCACCTCAGCTCCGGAACCTGCAGGAAGATCTGGCCATACGTTGGTAGATCTCTCCTGACCTGTCTCCAGGTTCTCCATATTCATATATCCTTTGTAGCCGCCACCATAAAGAATGTTGTTGTTTAACGGATCGGGTGCCACATGGGCGCTCTCACCCAATGCCAGTGCAATCCAATCACTTTCGGTAATTGCTACACCGTTACCCCTATGGTTGATTCGAACACTTGAGTTGTCCTGTTGTGCGCCATAAATTCGATAAGGAAAATTATTGTCGGTGGAGACCCTGTAAAACTGTGCAGTTGGTTGGTTGTGATAGGTAGTCCAGTTTTCTCCGCCATCATTAGATACTTGTGCGCCACCATCATCTGCAATAATCATTCGTTGATTATTGTTAGGATCAATCCATAAATCATGATGATCTCCGTGCGGAGCATTCTTTAGTTCAAAAGAAACTCCACCGTCTTTAGAAACACCATAGCTCACATTCATCACCCACACTTTGTCTTCATTTTGTGTGTCAGCAGTGATGCGCATGTAGTACCATGCTCTTTGACGAAGCGCTCTGTCTTCGTTTACTTTATTCCAGGTAGCTCCCGCGTCATCCGATCTGTACACACCACCCTTTGCATTTTCCATGATAGTCCAAACACGATTAGAGTTGACGGGTGAAACCGCAACTCCTATAATTCCATTAGGTCCTTGAGGCATGCCCGGGTTATCTGTTAACTCATCCCAGGTATCACCACCGTCTGTACTTTTCCATAATTTAGAATCAGGCCCACCACTATCCATTCTATATCCATTGCGCTTAATGTTCCAGGTGCTTGCATAAAGAATGCGCGCGTTATTCGGATCCAACACTAAATCAACTACACCTGCTTTGTCATTGATAAATAAAACTCTTTCCCAGGTAGCTCCACCGTCCTTGCTTCTATATACGCCACGCATATCATTGGGCTTCCATAAATTTCCCATTGCTGCCACATACACCAAGTCGGGATTCTTGGGATGAATCCTAATCCTTCCAATATGTTTAGAGTCTTTTAGTCCGATATGCTTCCATGTTGTTCCTGCATCCATACTTTTCCATACTCCCCAGCCTGAAGACACATTGCTTCTTACTCCTTGTTCTCCTTCGCCCACATAAATAATATTGGGATCGCTCTCAGCAACTGCTACTGCTCCTATCGTTCCTCCGAAATATTTGTCGGTAATATTGAACCACGTTTGCCCTGCATCTACACTTTTCCAAACGCCTCCGCCAACAGCTCCAAAATAATAGGTATTAGGGTCTCCTACTACACCTGTTGCTGTCACTGATCTGCCACCTCGAAAGGGGCCAAGCTCTCGCCACTTTATACCTTCATAGTATTGTTGATCAAATGTTAAGGCAGCACTAGAATTATTTGAAGTAGTCGCTCCTCTTCTTCGCTGTGCTGTGGCGCTCTCGATTATAAGCATCGCTAACACAAATAGGGTCAGTAATTTAATTCGCATGGTAAAAAAGTTTGGTTGAGTTTTATAAAAGAGGCCACCTTACTTAGGTAGCCTCTTTTAAATTATGAGTTATATAAATTGATCAACATCTAATATTACATTTTTTCTGGATCCTTGGCCTTTATCACAACAGCAGGAATATTTTCAGACTTGAACATTTCGTTGTAAGAAGCCACATCCTTGTCTATTATAGATTGCATTTCTTGCTTATGCTTTGACCACTGGCTGTCAATTTCCTGCCTTCTGTCTTTAACCCCTTTTGTCAATGCTGGCTCATGCGAATCCGCTACTCCTAATAGTTGGAAAAACTCAGCATTCAATTTACTTGGCCAGTTGATTACGTCCTGTCCATTCTTTTGTCTTGTTTCTATTACATTAGACTCCCAGGACTCAATCTTCTTTAACAGTTGCTCACCCGTCTCAACTATTTCTTTCGCATCTCCTTTGGATTTCAATACCTCATTGTGGAGTTCTATCTGCTTCTTCACACTTCTCAATGAATTAATTGAACCGTGAACATCTTCGATCGTAGACTCTACTTCTGTAAGAAATTGTTGTTGTGCAGCCCACTCTGCTGCAGTTGCTTTAACGCGTGGATCGGGAATGATTTCAAATTCTGTGGAAGACGTTTCTCCTCCATAGGTCATTACCGCCTTGTACTTTCCAGGGCCGACACGATGACCGTTGTAGCTACCATACACAAATGCATTAGGAACATCTTTTATATTCTCATGACGGAAGTCCCATGCAAATCTATTAACACCTGCCTCTGCAGGTATAACCTGAGGAGCTGAAGGCCCACCAGGATAGGGCTTAAAGTTTTTGTCTTTTATATTCGTGTAAGATCTAATGGTGTTGCCACTTAAATCTTGAATTTGTAGCGTCACCACATTGGAGTCCGCTTTTTCCTTCAGGTAGTAATCAAGAATAACTCCGTTCATAGGATTCTGCCCTACATTCGGAGGCAATGACATCCATGATGGAGAAAAGCTTGTTAAACGATAAGTTGGTTTTGGTGTAAACAATTTCACCTTTTCACTTCCAAACTTTCCCTTTGATTGTTGTATTGCTCCAAGGTCATCCAATATCCAAAATGCACGGCCTTGCGTAGCTGCCACTAAATCATTTTTATGAATCACTAAATCTGTAATTGGAACAACAGGCAAATTCAATTGGAATTTATTCCACGAGCTACCACCGTTATAAGAAATGTAAAAGCCTCTTTCTGACCCTGCATATAATAAGTCCTTTACATTTTTATCTTCTCTGATCACTCTGATAAAGTCATCTTGATCGATACCGCCACCCAGCTTAGTCCATGTCTTACCATAGTCGGTAGTCTTGTAAGCCATGTTGCTAAAATCATTAAACTTATAGCGAGTAATGGCCACGTATGCAGTTCCTTTATCAAATGGAGAAACCTCTATAGAATTAATCAATGACTCAGGAACTCCAGGAGGTGTAATATTCGCCCAGTTCTTACCACCATCCCTAGTCACATGAACCAATCCGCAATCACTTCCTGTATAGATTACACCCTTCTCATGAGGTGATACCGCCAGGTAGCTAAGGGTGTTGTAGTTCTCTCCTCCTGCTCCTTCATTGGTAAATGGCCCTCCACCTACACCTTGCTTTGCTTCTTCATTCCTTGTCAAATCAGGGCTAATTTCTTCCCAGCTTTGTCCCCAGTCTGTAGACTTGAAAACCACATTGCCAGCGTGATAAATTGTATTCTTATCCTGAATGGAGGAAACAATCGGTGCGTTCCAATTGAATCTGTATTTCATGTCCTTCGCCTCATACGCCAGGTAGGTAGCAGGATCTTCCCTTACATCTTTCGATTCTCCCGTGTTGATATCCAACACGTCAATATTTCCCTGATAACATCCACCCATTAATTTTTCTGGGTTCTCAGGATCAAATACGATAAACGCACTTTCGCAGCCAGGTCCATTGAACCAATCTCTTTCTGTAATCCCTGCTGAATTGGTTCTGCTGGCAATTACAACAGAAGAGTTATCCTGCTGTCCTCCGTATACATTGTAGGGAAACACATTGTCAACGGCTACTCTGTAGAATTGAGCAGTCGGTTGGTTGCCTTGTGTGCTCCACGTTGCTCCACGATTAAAAGTAATTTCTCCTCCACCATCGTCACCCAATATCATGTTGTTGTTGTCTTTTGGATTAATCCATAAATCATGGGTATCACCATGCCCAACAGACACTCTGGAAAAATTCTTTCCGCCATCAATAGAACGCATCACCGGTGCATTCAGCACATACACAATGTCTTCGTTAATTGGATCAGGAAATACTTCCATGTAATACCAAGAACGCGAGCTGATGTCTTGATTGTTGCTCATCAATGCCCATTTGTTACCCCCGTCATCAGAGCGATAAAGGCCAGCTTTGGATTTTTCTGTTTCTACGATAGCGTAAACTCTGTTAGAGTTCGCTCTTGAAACAGCAACACCGAGCTTACCTAAATCTTTTGGAAGGCCTTCAACAATTTTTTTCCAGGTATCACCTCCATCTGTAGACTTCCACAACGCTGAACCAGGGCCTCCACTTACTACTTTCCAAGGAAGACGTCTGTGGTCCCAAGTAGCTGCATACAATATGCGTGGGTTGTTCATGTCCATATTTAGACTTGACACGCCTGTGTTTTCATCCACATACAAAGTACGTTTCCAGGTAGCACCTCCATCAACAGACTTATATACGCCTCTATCAGAGCTCGGTCCATGAACAGCACCCTGGGCGCCTACTAGCACTACATCAGGGTTGGTGGGATGAACTGCAATCTCAGATATGTGTCTTGTTTTCTCTAATCCAATGTTCTTCCAGGTGGCACCTGCATCGGTTGACTTATATACACCATCCCCGTAGGTGGTCATGACACCGCGAACGGCATGTTCTCCCATTCCTACATAAATTACATTAGGATCAGATTCAGAAATGGCGATTTCTCCTACAGAACCTGACTTAAAGAAACCGTCAGAAATATTTTTCCACGAAGCACCTGCATTATCTGTCTTCCAAACTCCCCCTCCTGTATAACCAGTATAATAGAGCATATTATTGTTCACAACGCCAGAAATGGCATTGGATCTGCCTCCTCGGTAGGGGCCAATATTTCGCCACTTAAGGCCTTTATATAAATCTGCATCGAGGGTGCTTTGCGCAGGCTGAGCAGGTGCCTTTTTTGAGTTTCTTTGCGCATAAACAAGACTTACAGATAACATGAGGATACCTGTAAGTAGATAGAATTTTCTCATAATAATTTTAGGTTTTGGAACTAGCTAAGTACTTAAAACCTGCTCAACAATCCTAAAAGTATTATTTGATCGGCTCATATCGATCTGAATCCACACACATGGCTTAACCTCCAAAAAGAGCTCCAATAGGGCACTTATTTGAAAGATAATCTGATTTTGAAGTGATGTTTAACGATTCTTTATTTGCTCAAGTGCAAGAATGAAATTATTTCTTATTTCGTTTTCATTCTTATGCTTGCTGTTCTTTACAACCCACTTTCCACTGACAATAGTACCTAAGCTATGCGTGGAGTCAGTAGAATAAACGATTGTTGCTGCCAGATTCTTTAGCGATGTTGCTGATAACAGTGGAGATTTCGCATTTAGAACGAATGCATCAAATGGTTTTCCAATTACAAAATTGTCATTTGAATCAACACCCATTGCCTTGCGCCCGGAAGCAATTTCTTCATTAATCATATAATGAGCTGCATCCCCCTCAAAAGTATTTCTCTCGTTGGTTATTAACCTTTGGCGATAGTCTATCATTCTAAACTCTTCCAATGGATTGATGCCAATATGACTGTCCGTTCCGATTGACCATCTTCCTCCCAGCTTTACAAACTCTTTCATTCTAAAAATACCATCTCCTAAGTTTCCTTCTGTAGATGGGCACAATACTACTCTTGCTCCAGACTTTGCCAGCCTCGACAATTCATTATCATCCAAATGAGTAGAGTGAACCAGATGAAATCTTTCGCTTACCGGCAGATTATCTAATACCCATTGCATCGGGCGCTTGCCACAATGATCCATGCAATCTTTTACTTCTTTTTTCTGCTCCGCTACATGTATGTGGAAAGGGAAATCAGAAGGCATTGATTCTACAGTTTTAACAATATCATCAAAATCAACCGCCCTTAAAGAGTGTATACTGAAACCTAAAGAAGCTCCATCATAATGTTTAGTCCCTTCTTTTGACGCTTCAAACAGTTGAAGGTACTCATCCACCGACTTCGAAATAAATCTACGCTGACGAGGCTGTGGATCTTCCCCAAACGTTCCCTTTTGATAAAAGACAGGAACGAGTGTAATTTTTATTCCTGCCGTTTTAGCGGCAGCTACCATACGTTCTCCCAATTCTGCCAGGTTATTATAATGATGACCATCCTTATCATGGTGCAGGTAATGAAATTCTGCAACTTGAGTATAGCCATGGCGCACCATTTCAGCATATAACATTGTAGCAATTGCCTCTACCTGATCTGGATTAACAGATAAAGCACATTGGTACATCGCCTCTCGCCACGACCAAAAATCATCGTGTGTTCCTATTGGATGGTTCTCAGCAAGCCCTGCCATTCCATATTGAAAAGCGTGGGAATGTGCGTTTTGAAATCCTGGTAGCGCATAGCCATCAACAGTATCCATGGCAAATCCATCAGAAGGAGAAATGTTTGACAGATATTTAATCACACCTTTATTATCAACTCCTACAAAAGCAGGACTAATCCAACGATCACGTTGGAGGAGGGCTTTGAATTTGAAGTAGTTAAGTGCCTTACCCTCACCCCCTCCCCTCTCCCTAGTTGTCTCCTTCGAATCTGATTTATCCAAGTGCATCTGTTAGTCGTTCAAAAGTATTTTTTAAAACAGTCCGTATCTCTTCTGCTCGCTTGGGGTGATATTCCAACTCATCATCGTGCATGTACTTTACCTTACTCATCTCTAATTGCAAAGCATGCTGGTTATCAAGTGGCTTGCCAAAACTACGGGTAATGTACCCTCCTTTAAACGGATAATTGTGATTAACCTGATAAATAGATTTTTCAAGTCCTCTAAGTGCTACTTCTATCAATCCTGGTGAAGCGGAGGTGCCATCAGCATCGCCAAGAATAAGATCAGGGAATTTCTCCTTTCGAATAGTTGGAACATATTGCCGTATTGAATGGCAGTCCCACAGTAATACTTTACCAAACTTATTTTTTAGATCCGTAAGTAACTCCTCAATCTTATTGTGATAGGGGATGTAATATTCCGCTACCCTTCTCTTCACCTCATCTTGAGCTACCTCAGTTCGGCCATCATTGTAAATAGAATTACCAAAAAAGTCAGTAGTCGGGCAAAGAGCTGTAATTATTCTGCCATCACTATAAAGCGGCTTACTTTCCGGATCTCTATTTAAATCAACAACCCACCTGCTATAAACCGCATTAATGGTTGTTATCCCCATCGCTGGAGCAAAGTCATACAGCTTGTCCACAAACCAATCCGTGTCATCAGGTTGGCCAATAAGCTCCTTCTTATACTCAGCCTTCAATTCTTCAGGGAAGGCAATGCCACTGTGTGGTGAACTCAGTAGGATAGGAACTCTTGGCCCAGATGGAATATTTATGGTAAACGGCTCCAATTAGTTCTTTTGTTTTTTCTTTTTAGACTTCGGTTCCGGCTTTTCGATAGTCTCTTGTTCTATCTTTATCAATTTCAATTCAGCCTCTTTCAGTTTATCCTTATACATTTTAACTTCCTGCTGTGCATTTAACCACTCCGTACGAAAGTAGTCCGCCTGAGAAGAACTCATTTTTCTCTTTAGTTTCATAATCCTGTCAAAGGATTCATTAATTCTGCTCTCAGATATTGTCCCATTCGCAACAAATTTTTTGATGATAGCATGTACTCTGTCTACTGTACGGTCTTCACTTCCCTGAATGTTGTTTGAAAATGTGAGTATGTCTACACCCGCATTTACTGCCAGCTTAATGGCCTCTTCAAAACCATAATGTTTGGTAATGGCGTGCATCTGCATATCATCCGAAAACACCACGCCATTGAACTTTAAAGATTTTCTCAATAATGAATCTAGAATCTGCACAGATAAAGTTCCTGGTAAGGATTTGCTATCAAGGTTTTTATTTACAATGTGAGCAGTCATGATGGCATCCACATAACCTGAATCTATCAGAGATACATAAGGTGTAAGTTCTTTGGCTTCCCAGGTTTTGGTTACATCTGCAATACCATAATGAGTATCATCCTTTGAGCTGCCGTGTCCCGGAAAATGTTTTAGCGTTGTGACCACACCTAATTCCCGGTGGGTTTTAATAAACTCTTTAGCGTACAATGTCACCGAATCTTCACTCGGTGAAAATGATCGTCCGTTTTTTGTGATTACCGGATTATTCGGATTGATTGCAACATCTACAACCGGAGCAAAATTGACATTGATCCCCAAACCAATAAGAGTAGCTGCTGTTGTTTCTCCATAATACCGAACAGAATCAATTGATACACTCATGTCGGCTGCAGATATTGATCTGGGAAACCCGTATTTTTCTTTGAGTCGGTTCACCTTTCCTCCCTCCTCATCAATAGAAATGAATAGTGGAATCGGAGCAGCATGTTGATAGGCCCAAGCCATATCTCTCAATTTCTTGAAAGAGTTTTTAGATGAAATGTTTTTCTCAAAAAAGATAATCGAGCCTGCCTTCCCATCTTGGATTTCTTTCAGCACCAAAGGATCCACTTCAGTGCCCGGAACACCGATCAAGATCATCTGCCCAATCTTAATATCTAGGCTATCTCTATCTTGAGCACTAGCGGTATTCACTAGTGTACAAATTGATAAAACTATTAGTACAATATTATTAGTAACGTTCATGTATCTCTCTTAAAACGGACTCCATGTTTTTCTTTATGTCATCAGATGAAGCCGTGTAATTATTATTCATAAAACTAAATATCAATAACTTTCCCTTTTTTGTAATTAGATATCCACTTAGGCAGTGATTATTACTAAGTGTGCCAGTTTTGCCATAAATATAAGCCGGAGTTGCTTTATAATAGTTTTTAATCGTTCCCGCCTCTCCACCTATGGCCAATATTTGAAATAATCTTTCTTGAGGCACCAAGACAAGGATTTTCTCCCACAACTTTACGATCGATCGAGGTGTAAATAAATTATACCTGGATAAGCCGGAGCCATCCACCCACAGCGGCTCATCAGGCAAGTCAAATAAGAATTTATCTTTTACAAATTCGATAGCTATATCAGTTTTGAGTGAATCACTTATTATCCCTGCACACATCTGCAACAATTGTTCCGCAATAAAATTATCGCTCTCCTGCATCATTACTTTATAAAGGCTATCAGAGGGAACACTAAATAAAGTTTTAGCATCTTCGGGCAATGGCTTTTCAATCCAGGTTATCTCTCGCCCTAATGTATCTTTAATTAATGTAGTTATTAAGTGAGGTGTTGTATGAAAAGGGATCTCTCTGGTATACGAAGTAGTGTCTTCACCTTTGTAAAAGGTAATTGAATTGTCATCAATACCTCGGTGGATTCTTCTTCCTTTTGCTTTCACCTGAAGCACATTAACGGAGTCTTGAAATAAGGAGGGGAACACATGAAAATAATCTGCACTATCCGAAATCATCAAATTATTTCCATAGATCGGAAATGACGATCGCTCAGGCGAATAACTATAGTTATAGTCGTCCCAGGCCCAGCCCGGACCGAAATGAGGTTGATGAAAATTGGAGGTGGAGAAGTAGAGTGACGTTGTTTGGTTTTTAAACCAGTTATAAATCCTCCCATTCTGAAATACATTCGAATACAAAAAGGAAGGATCCCCTGTTCCCCAAAAAATCAGAGAATCATTCCTCTCTACGTAATGAAGTGCGGGTATGGAATCACCAATTAAATGCAGGCTACTTAATAATGTAAATATTTTAGTATTCGAGGCGGGAGTAAAGTACTTGTCTGAGTTATAGTCTACGATTGTTTTTCTAGCCTCTGAATCATAGACCAGCAATCCTATATGGTCTTGAAATTTAGATTCGCTTTTGGCGAGTTCCTTTTGAAGCTTAAGATGAGGAGCGCACGATACCAGTGAAAAAAATAATAAATAAACACTTACTCTTCTCATCAATTCCAAGCACTGAAATATCTCTCTTTCAAAATATTTAAATGATGTGTTTCATGCCCAGCAATAATAAATCCTTGTGACGCCACGGAAAATTCATTTTCGTTGGCCACACCTTTCCTTGATAGCATTTCAGGGGTAAAGCTTGCAAAAAGATCAATTGTTGAAGTTCTCAAATGTGCCATTTCTGTGATGATACTTTTAAGTTCACGTCCATTTGCATTCGCCTCAGGGGTATATAACTTCTCATCAAATCCTGATAAAGATGTTCTGTCATTCCTCGCAAATCGCAAAGCCCTATATACAAAGACTCTTTCGGAATCAATCATATGACAAAGTAATTCCCTTATCGTCCACTTATCATCGGCATACTTAAAATCCTGCTTCTCTGCCGGGATACTGTGCATCAACTCTTGCGCACGATGGCCGGAGATTCTCAACGCCTGAATGGGATCTGTTTCTTCAATAAGCTTTACATAGCCCTTGTAGAAATGGGGGATGGAGTCAAGGTTTAATAACATATGGACTACGCTTAAAATTTAGTAAACAAATCATCTGACATTACTTCCTCTACTTTCACATTTTTTGGGCCTCCATCATCAGAGCGGTCTGCTGATAGTAAAATATCACCGTACTTTTTATAATTATCCCACGGACGTGTCCAGTTGGCTGAATCACTGGTTGCATCACTATAGTAAGACCAGGACTTTATCAATTTTTCATGCACATCCACATATAGATCATATTTATTTTGAGGCGTAACCCCAACGTTCTCAAATGTCAATTGCAGTACATTATAATACTTATTGTTAACGAGGGTATCTTCTCCCATATACTTCAGCGTTACTCCTGAATCTTTAAGCTTAAATGGCATAACCAACCAATAAGAATCATTGATCCAAATTCTTTTTGCACGCTCCAGCATCTTTACCAATGAATCAGGCTCGGTCAACTCTTGCCCTTTAACTTGTACCTTGCCCTGCATCGTATTCATGTTAAGGAGATAAATAGTGCTGTCACGGCTGCTTTCAATTCGCACACGCCCGTCCTTCTTATCCCAAACTAAATCTCTAGCCCCGAAAAAATTCCATGAGATATAACGAGTGGCATCCCAGTTTTCTCTGCCACCAATTGCAACCATAATACTGTCTGCCAATTCTATTGCAGCAGGATCAGAATCAGCAGCATTGAACCCTTCCGCTGCGGGATTATCATACATTTTATTTGCCTGCTCTTCCCCAGGCTGACACGACCACCCTATTAAAGCAACTATAACTAGTAGGTAATGGTTTTTCATAAGTACAGGTTTTAATTAAAGTGAAGTTAATTAAAAGATATAACTGAAACTAAGGCTTTACTCTCTTTAAACGTTTCAAGTCATACTGCCCTTCTGACGCTTTCGTCATTAGTTCACGCATCTTGTATTCCAAAGGCAATATCAAAAGGGCAATAAAAACCTGGATGAAAAAATCAAATACAGGTGTAGTCCTCATTTCTATAAATGATTCAGCAGTATTTTGAACCAATTGAATGAGCATAATTACCGTTAGGATAGATAGCAACTGACTAACATGTCTGTACTTTCTATTGGCAGCACTTAGCTTAAGCGACAAGAATACCAGTGTTGCAAAAAACACAAATTCCAGTCCATAAAACCATGTTTGCTTCCAATAGGGAGGAATTACTCTAAAATCAACAGGTTTCAACTCTGACTCCACACCAAATAAATCTCGGGATTTTATTCTCAGTTTATAGCTACCAGGAGTCAGAAATGGGAAGTTTACAATGTTATTAGTAGTTGACCATTCTGACCAGGATTTATTAATCCCCTCAATCATATACTGATATTCAATGGCCAATGCATTGGTGTATTCAGGCTGAATAAACTCAAAAGACAAAGCGCTTTCTCTTTGGTCAATGCTGAATAGACTACCCAGCAGAAGTTTACTTTCAGAACCTCTCACTTCTTTTAAGAACAAAGGATAGTTTTTCGCTATCTCCTTCAACTCTGACCTTGTAAATTTATAAAGTTCATTGTCTGAAGTGATTAACCACAGTGCACTTCCATTGTCGGCCATAGTAAGTGTACGTATGTCTGGGAAAAGTCCGAGCCATTGAAGATTGAGTCTGTTTTGAAGTTGGGCATCCACCGTTCCCCATTTGTGCCCATCATTATACCAGAACGTATTCATCGAAGTGAAATATTTTCTTGGCCCGGGCAATGAATCATATTTTACGAATTGATGATTGACAACATCATATCTATGAAAAGAACCTGAGGCCGCTACAAAAACCTCAACTCCCTGAGAGAAGCCCATTGTCTCATCTAATACAGTAGAAGCAAATGGAACGGATGATACAGTGCTTATCGTCCCGTCAATCAATTCTACTTTAACCACATCAGCTCTTCCACAAAGCCAAATATTCTGAACATGATCCTCAAAGATATTGCCCACGTAGGCACGGAGTGTATCAAACAAAAATGTTTCCTCCCAGGATTCAGCATCATTTCGTAGTGTTTTTATCCTATCGTTGTAGGTGCTTACTAATAACTGCTTCAGCGTAGGAGAGTAAAATAAAGTTCGTACAGGTGTATTCAATACAGGAGTTGCTTCCAATCCGTCAATTTCAAATACGCCACCTACACCGGCTGCAAGAAGTTTGCCTTCCACACTCATAAGTTGTGTTACCTTACCTTCTATCCCCACAACCTTCTTATACCCATAGTCAAGTGCTTCCAATACTTTTCTTGTTCTTTTCTCCACTACTTTCTTGACTCCCTTCTTTTGCTCAGGCTCTTCATCTACCTTTTCCTTCTCCTGGTTTTTATTTCGTTTCAAAAACCCAAAAAGTCCTTTTCTTCCTTTCTTACGCTCTGTTTTCTCCTCAGCTGCAGTCGTCTGTCTCAAGCGTGTTACATAGTAAGTTTCTTCACTATAAATTTCTTCTTTATTGAGTTTAAATAAACCAACAGAAGTCCCCACGTAAACTTTGTCGTTGTCCGAATAGGCCGTCAAAAGATTACCGGATAAGCCGGGGTAATGATTGAATGTTCTGAAAGGGAGATAAGGTGCAATCCGTGTAAACCCATAATCATGTCCTACCCATACACCCTGATTAGAGTCTGTCATCAAAGCAAACACTTCATTGTCGGGCAATCCAGTGTAGTAATTAATAATTTCCTCTGAAGTGCCCGTGTCAGGATGAATGAATACGACACCTCCACTTAATGTACCTACAGCAATTAATTTATCATTTACCCATCTGCCGGCCACAACTACATTATCCTCCAAGTACCCTGCGTCTTCACAATTAATTTCAATAGCTTTCGCTGAAGAATAACTAAACAACTTATTGGAAGCCGTTCCAATTAAATACGTTGGCGAGCCTACCAACTTATCTACAAATAGCAACTCATCTCCATTTAAAAAAGAAAGCGAAGCAGGTATAAGTTTTTCATTCTCCAGCTTTAGCAATTCGGAATTGACATCAGTTAAATAAAGTGAACCATCCAACTCATACATGCCTATAAAACTCGCTCCCGTTTTGGCATCAATGGTGAGATCAATTGATTGAGTTTTGATATTAAAAGCATAGAGATGCCCTTCGTTCAAAAAGTAAACCCTTTCGCCAATGGTTTTACTTTTAAATATGTTCCCTGCATTCACTTCAGCAGACAGCGAGTGAAAGGTGGTAATCCCTTGCTCTGTTATGGTAAGTTTACCAAAGCCTGTGAGGCCACCATAATAAAGGTCATTTCCATTGGCAATGGCCAAAGAATAAATTGCGCCTGGAGATTCAATCACATCCCAGTTTCTTCCATCAAATTCAACTACTCCACTCTTGTTAGCAAAGTAAATTATGCCCCGCTCCGTCTGTACAATATCAAAACTTAAGTAGTCAATATTTTCATCGGTAGGAGCATAATGCGATAAAAAGTAATTTCCGGACTGCCCAAACGAAAGTTGGGCAATCAATAGAAAAAATATTGACAGTAGAGTATAGCGCATAGGAATTCTAAAAAGGGAGTTCAATTTACAACTAATGCATAAAAAAAGGTGAGATTTATACCTCACCTTTTTTTCTTGGCCATTCAACGATTATCTGGCTATAAAGACGAAATCGCTTCCTGGGGCATTATCGCCAAATTCACCCATTCTAGGCTGAGGCTTCAATGCTTCCACATAAGTATTCAATTCACCCAAAGAGAGGATCAAGTCTTTACCACCTCTTCCTCTTAGGGCTTCTAACATTTTTCGTGCGAATGGCGAATTCATTCCAGGCCTTCCATCAGGCACATATTCTTTGCCTCCGGAGGTCAAATACTTTCTGGTCTTGTAGGAAAGCTTCCGTGTCACCATCTCTGCCTGTGTTGCCTCTTTGTATATATCTTCATCCATTCCCCTGTGCGCTATGGCTTGATCAAACGTTCCTCCAAAACAAACGTCCATGGCCAGGAAGATATGTTCACATGGAATGTTGTTAATGATAGACCTTAATCTATTGTGAGAAAGATAAGTGGTTTTCGCTTCGTCATTAGCCAATGATTCTTTCGTCACCACAAAGCCCTCACCAAATGTTTCATCAAACTGGCCATGTCCAGCAAAGAAAATAAACAGTTGATCTAATGGCTTGTATTTTTTCTCAGCGTACTCCCTGATTTTTTTAAGTATGTCTGATTGAGATCCTCCTTCCATGACTTCTACCTCATAACCAAAATTTTCTTTAAGCTCCTTAGCAATCATTCTTCCGTCATTCACCGGGTTGGTAAGGTCAGGCCAGTTGTCATAATTATTTGTGGTGAACAGTATCGCATAATCGGTGCGATCTAATTTACTGGCATCGGCCAAAGCCGTTGTGCCTACCCTGATTGTGCGATGGCTTACTGTTTTAGTGCCATCCTCATTTTCCGCAATAATCTCTACTACATTATTACCCTCCATTAGAGTGAGATTCTTTTCGATAGTCGTATTATGTTGCTCATCTGCCTCCGGCTGCACTGACATCATGCCTCGTGAGGCCGACTCCTCACTCTCTTTAATAATGATCTGAATATTCTTAATTGGCTTATCCGATTCTATCTCGAATTTAATCTTATACTTATTCTCACCGGAGTAGTTGCTTTCTGCAACAGGAGTAATCCAGCTAATAACTGGTATAGTTGAACTTACCAACTTATTGGGATCACTGAAGTCAACCTCAAATGAGTTGGTGCGTGAACTTACATTTTGTGCCTGAGCACTAAATGTCGTGCCCAATAGAATTAAGAGAGCCAGTTTTATTTTTGTTGTCATGGCTTTATTATTTATTCAAAATTATTTTATCCGTGTATACTTCATTTTTCCTGTCACCCGCCACTACCAAACGGTAAGTGTACAGGCCATTGCTAAACTGCTTGTTGGTGGAATCCCACTCGGTTTCATAAAAACCAGCCGGCAGTATTCCATTCTGCAAAATATCAACTCTTCTTCCCACCATATCATACACCTCAAGTCTCACATGGTAACTACCAGTAGTTTTTGGCAAAGTAAATGGGATAGTCGTGCGCCCGCTCGTAGGGTTGGGGTATGCTTTCCCTAACTGTATTTTCTCAGGTTGAATTTTAGCAGCAAGGTTTTCACCAAAGTAAACCTTGAACTGGGATGAGCTATTGGCATCAAAGGTATAAGCCGAAGCCTCTCTCATATTGATGGATTTCTGCTGAGCTATATCCAATAGATACAATTCATTCTCATTGGTGCCAAAGCCTGTATTGTCCCAATTTAAAGTAGCTAGGCCTTTCAGATTACTATCCACTGTAAATGTCCATGTATACTCTTCTCGCGTGGGTACTACATCACGTGAAAATCGCTTTGCAAAGTGTTCCGGATGGTCGAAGTTCATTTCGAGAAAATTGATAAATCGTGGGGGGTTAACATCATCGTAGTCATCCATACTAATTGATGACATACGGTTCATCCCAATTCCACTCAATTCATTTGTTACCCCTTGTTGTTGAAGTACAAGCGGAACTATCCAGTCTTCTTCACTAAGCTCTGAAGAAATATTATTTACCCGGCCTCCTGGAGCAACCTGACCTGCAAATGGAATAGAAATGGTAATGTCTGCATCTACAAAAACAAACCCACCCTCATAAGGCTGAAGACTCGTTGCATTGACATAGGAACTTGAGGCATAAGTTTTCAAAGCAGCCGCTGTTCCTGTTAGTGAGTTGAATGTGGATACATCACTCCAATTAATGATGGATAAGTATGGGTTACCGACTTGATTCCAACCTTGTTTGAGTGTCATCTGAAACAGATTACTCCGATTATTAGTCGGTGCCTGCAAATTATCCGTTAGTGCAATTTCTACAGCGTCTTTGATATTGATGAAATAGCCTTTTCCACGATCAATTGTGCTTAGTGTTGGATACTCCAACCAGTTGGTTGTATTCTGATAGGTAATAAAGCGCCACTCGGTTTTGTATTCTTTAGATGAGAGCTCATCAAACACACCAACAATGCTATTATTAGCTCCAAGATCGAATGGTATCGAAAATATTTTCCAATTAGACAATGCTCCGCCAAAACCCAATCGAGCACTCGGAATTTTCGCAATGTTGTCTCCTCCAAAAAGCAAATAGGTGTAAAAATATTCAGTAGGTGATTCCGGAAGTCTTCCTTCATTGTTAGTTGCGTCTGTAGCCGTAATAAAATATTCCAGTCCAGATTCACCAAACGCTGGTTCCGCAATGGTAAAATCCCACATATTGGTTACAGAATTAAAAGTGCCTGCTACATCAGTAAAAACACCGCCAGAAATTTTGCGATGAGAAAGCACAACTGAGGCTACTGTTCCACCATTATCCGTTGCTCCAGTGCTATAGGTAGCCGTGCCAAATCCTTTGTTGGCTGTCCCTGGAGGAGTAAATACTACTTGTGGTGGAATATTATCAATTGTAGTAAATGTCCAATTACCTGGTGCTAATCCTGCAAAGTCATTTTGATTGGCATCAATAAAAGCACCGGAACCAATCCCGATAGTATAAGTAGTGAATCCTTCTAGTGTACTGGTCAGGGCAAATGCATGCTTATTCCCCGTTTGTACACCATCTGTTACATTGATCGTTTCGATTGCGGTAGTCAAATCTCCGGCTTTAAAAAGAAGAATACTTTTACCCGATACAGGAGTAGTCAGTGCCGTAAAGGTTATTTCCAAATTAGTTGAAAGTGCAATACCAGTACTACCATTAGCTGGGGACCGAAGTAGGAAAGCAGGTCCGGTAGATGTGCTGAACCCCCATTGTGATTTTAGTATTTCAGGTGAATCGTTGGCATCCGCATCAATAAATGCTCCTGCTTCTACACTAGAAACGTATGTCGTATTTAGATTAAATTTAGACGGGAGCGTAAACGTATAAGTGTTGCCACTTAAGGTTGCGGTGGCAACATCAAAAGTAAATACAGGTGTGGTCAAATTAGTAGACTCAAAAATATTCAGGTTTTTCCCAGAAACCGCAGTTGTCGTTTGCCCGAAAGTAATTTCCAATTTGGTAGCAGTAGAAACGTTTGTGCTATTGTGTGCCGGTAAAAATACTGAAGGAACAGGTCCCGTACCTGTAGTAAATCCCCATTGAGAAGTAGTAATTACTGGGGAATCATTGTTATAAACATCTTTAAACGCCCCTGCCTCCACATCCACAGCATATTCCGTACTAACGTTAAGCTTTGAAGGTATAGTGAAAGTAAACGAATTTCCTGTCTGAGTAGCTGTGGCAACGTCAATAGAATGAATAGGAGTGACAAGGTCTATGGCGTCATAAACTTTTAATAGCTTACCTCCCACTACGGTAGCCATTTCATTTAGGTTAATCTGCAATGTGGCAGTCGTTACTATCCCGGTACCTCCATTTGCTGGTGAGAATGACAGTGGAACTGGGCCGGTATTGTCTTCTGTAATAGCCAAAGTCTGATTGACTGTAACGTTAGAAAGACTTTGAACGATACCTGACGGCCACTTGATTTGTAAGCTAGTAATACTTGCTGCGCTACCCAGCCCAAAGTGGGCGATCAAACTATTTTGGCCTCCAAATCCACTTGAAGTAGTAATCTCTCGAATCTGTGTCTTACCTCCAGCTGTCAATGTAAGTCTAGCCCCGATTGCGGATTTATTGGAGGTCGTTCCAACTAGCTTAACCTTTAGCCAATTCTTACTAGCTGATGAAGTTTGATTATTTTTAAATAGAAGGCTGTTAACTCCTGGTCCCGAAAATTCTTCGTTCCCGAAAATCTGTGGATCCAAAGTCCCAGCTGCAAGATCAAGAAACCCATCATTATCATAATCACCTAACGAGACACCAAAGTTGGCTAACCTAGAGTCATTAAATTTTTCATTTGTTATTGCGCCAAAATTTCCAGCGCCATCTCCTTTATAGATTATATTTTCTCCTAATACACCTGATAATAATAAATCAAGGTCACCGTCATTGTCAATGTCTCCCCAAGCGCTGCCGAAAAATGGTGTAGTTATTGGGCTTGTTACTGGAGAGCCTGTTACTTTGGTGAAGTTATAGCTTCCTCCAGCACCATTATTTCTATATAAAAGGTTAGCCGCACCTTCTTGAACGGCAAGGAAAAGATCCATATCCCCATCATTATCATAATCACCCCAAGATGCACCAAACGCACCTGCGTCTAAATCTGCATCGAAAGCCAACCCTGTAACATGAGTAAAGGTGCCATCACCATTATTTTTATAAAGCCGATTTGGTGATGGAGGGCCGTCACTGTTATTCAAAACAAAGACATCCATATCGCCATCATTGTCATAATCAGCCCACGCGTTGGTGTTAGTCCTGCTGTTGAAAGTAACGATTTCACCAGTTGTAATCTTCGTGAAAACATCTAAGGACGTTTGTGAAAACAAAAGTTCTTCTGAATCTTGATTCGACACAAATAAATCTAAAAGACCATTGTTGTCATAGTCAACCCAGCTGGCAGTCAAGCTGGCATTTTCAAAATCTAGAATATTTTCACCTACTGGGTTTGGATCAACTTTGGTAAAGGTGAAGTCACCATTCCCTTGATAAAGCAAATTTTCAGTGGTAGAAGAAGTAATAAAAATATCCAAGTTGCCGTCATTGTTATAATCTGACACTGCTCCTGAGAGATACCCAGAAACTTCAAATCCTGCATTCACAGATGTGAACGTTCCATCTCCGTTATTTTGAAAACCATAAGGTGTTGTTTCATTCAATACAAAAAATGTGAGCTGCACAAGAATCAAATCCTCATCTCCATCATTATCATAATCGCCCCAAATGAATCCGGTACCAAGACCTTGAGAATTATTGGTTACCTCAGAATTGGTTAACACAAAATTCGGAGCATTGAAAATAACTCCTGCGGAAGTTGAAGAGGGTGTTGATGACCCACTTGTGTTTGAACCTCGAATCTGATAGTAATAAGTTTGACCGAAAACAAGAGATGGATCAGCATCTATATAACTGGTAGCCGGGTAAGGTATACTTCCAACGTTTGTGAATGGTCCACCGGGTGCCGTAGAACGATCAATTAAAAAATCTTCCTCGAAGGCTGTTCCCGTCCAGCTCACTTCAATGCTGGTGTTGGAATAAACATAGGTCAAAACATCAGATGGAGCAGCCGGTACAGGATCTAAAAGATTTAATGAAAGCGTTATCTGCTCATACTTATCCGGATACGGGCCTCCATTTCCATCTTTGTCAAGTCTCCAAAATAAAGTAATCTCGTCAACGTCATCCCATGTACCATTTTCTTCTTCAAGAAGTTCAAAATCAAAATCAATCTCAAAGTAGGTTTGCCCACTTGACTCATAAAAGAATCCCGGTACTTCTGTGTCTCCAGTAATACCAGAAAGAACGCCACCGGAAACATCTGAAATAGAATATCTTCCATTTCCGAGGTGCTTAATGGCAATTTCTGTATTGCTTCCGGGTGTTGCTAACCCATCAATATTCTGGGTCATCCCTGTCCAACTTCTGTTATCTGGAATGGATGGGGTTGTTTCTGCTAAAGTGGTTATCGAAATCGGTACAAATGCGGATGCTCCCGCGCTGTTATAAGCAGCTACGCGATAGTTGTATACTGTTCCAGGTGTGAGATTTCGATCTCTGAAATATCTTCTTTCCCCAGTTCCAGAATTACCTCCCGTTGTATCTATGGAAACGAAGATACCCATGTCTTGTCTTTGGATTACAAAACCATCTTCTATATCAGAATCATCATCAAAACGGAATGAAACTCCATTTTTGCCACGGCCAGCTTCACGCAAATTTGTTGGAGCATCTGGTACTACGATTGTGCTGGTAGTCTTAAAAAGACCCTTGAACTCCATTAATGCATAGGCAACTCCTGAAACGGGGCCTACTTTCAATTGTTGAATATAACCATTACTCACTGTGGCAACATCTGTTTGTTCAAATGACGCACCATTGTCTCTACTTATATAAACGCTTTGCAAGTCATTTCCATCATAGGATAACATGTAGAC
>JBATLM010000064.1:0-6771 GCA_049289315.1 Cyclobacteriaceae bacterium | reverse complement strand
CTTTTTGTTCGGACGGTTCTATAGCACCGTAAGCTGAATGGCTTGTTAAAAAAATGTTAATGGAAGGCTATTTCACTAACTTTTTGACTTTCAGCTCTTGCGCTAGCTTAATGGCCTCATAGAGGTTGATCAACCCACCTGTACTACTCATTTGGCTAAATTCAATTTCACCTTTCCCTCCGGGTATATTGATTTTAAGGTTATCAAATTTCCGGGTGGATTGACGGATAATTTCTTTTACCTCCAGCGCAGTGAACTCTGGGAAATAAGACATGATAACGGCTGCTACACCTGCGGTTACCGGGCTTGCCATACTGGTGCCATCTAGGCTTTTGTATTTGTTATCAGGAAGAGTTGAATATATCTCTACTCCAGGAGCAAACAGATCCACTGACTTTTTTCCATAGTTAGAGAAACTGCCTACAAAATCTTTATCGGCTCCCCAAGATGATGCCCCAATCTCCATCCAGTTTTTGGCCTCTGATCCATCTGCGTAAAATCTTGTTGGAAAATCTCTCTTTATATCAATGTCATCGGAGTCATTACCAGCAGCGTGGATTAGCAGCACGCCTTTTTGCTCGGCATACTTTACAGCTTTGTCTACTACTACTTTTCTTGGTGAGGTGGATTTCCCAAAACTCATATTAATGATGTGTGCTCCATTGTCAACAGCATATAATATGGCGTTGGCAACATCCTTATCTCTTTCATCTCCGTTGGGTACGGTTCTTACCGACATGATTTTTACATTATCGGCAATGCCCTCTATTCCAATGTCGTTTTTTCTATCAGCTGCTATAATACCTGCCACGTGAGTGCCATGCATTGCATCGGGGCCTTTCACATCATTGTTGCCATATCCTTTTTCGTAAGGGTCATTATAATTATCTCCAATTATTGATCGTGGGTCAAAATTTTCATTGTACCCATACTCAACTATTTGCTGAAAATGTTCGGATGCCTCTTTAAGCTCTGAAACAAATTCTTCAATGCTGTTTTCAGGGCCGATATTTCTAAAGATGTTGAGCACAAAACCCTTTGCAAAGAGCAGATTAGGTTCAGATGATTGGAAACTTTGTACCAACTCTTGTGTGAGCGAATCGGTCATGAGGAGTACTTTGAGTGTATCTACACTTAGGCTTATATTTTGGTACAGGTTATTATAGAGTTCGTATTGCTCAGTATTTTCAGCTACTAGTTTTTCAAATTTTTGCTTGGCCTTCAGGTACTCTTCGTAAGCTGGTCTTTCTTTTTTACTAATTTTTTTCTCGTCAACATCTTCAAACTGTTTTTTGAGTTTGACAAAAGCCCGGGTAAACTCGTCAGTATCCTGATTGACGTTGCCGTCTTTTCCTCCAATAAAATTCCAACCATGTACATCATCGATATAGCCGTTGTTGTCATCGTCAATTCCATTGTTTGGAATTTCATCTTCATTGGTCCATATCACATTGCGCAGGTCTTCATGGTCGATATCAACCCCTGAGTCCACCACAGCAACAACAATGGTTCTTGAAGGTTGGTCCTTCAAAAGAGTTTGATAGGCTTTTTCGGCACTAATTCCCTGCACTCGGTCTATTACCGGATCTTTCAAAAACCAGTCCTTAGGAATGGATCCGTTTTCTAATTGTTGTGAAAGGGCTGGAAAGGTGATCGAAATCCAAAAAAATGAAAGGATAAGGCGCTTTATCACTCGATTTATCATGAACTAACTTTATTTAAATATACTGGGAATGTGCTAATAAGGTGCCCGAAATTGCTTTTAGCGTAGTTTTTACCCCATCAAGTGTGAGATTTTTTCTACTAAAAGTGAAAAGATATTACCTCTGTTATCTGTTTCCGTTGGTTACGAAACTTCGTTACAGCTCTTTTTGCAACTTGAATACATAAACGAAAAAAGGCTATGTTCTATATCTTCTTTTTGTCTGTTGTGCTTTTCTTTGTGATGTTTTTTTCTCTGGCTGCGAGGTATATCAGGCAATTTGAGCCAGCCAGGAATAGAAAGTGGGCCTGGTCCAACTTAATGCATTAGCTAATCAAACAGCGGGGCTTGATTATTAAACTTATAAGAAATAGGGGTGAAGGATACAGAGTGCCGAAGGCGGGACTCGAACCCGCATAGCTTACGCCACACGCCTCTGAAACGTGCGTGTCTACCAATTTCACCACTTCGGCATTTATTCAAAAATTCAAGGTTCAAAATTTTTGAACCTTGAATTAATCAGTGCCCAGAACTGGATTCGAACCAGCACACCTTACGGCACTACCCCCTCAAAGTAGCGTGTCTACCAATTTCACCACCTGGGCATATTATGTTAATAAGGGAATTTGCCTCGTTTGGCAAGGGGGCAAAAGTATAAAGGATTTAAAACTTTACCAATGTGTCAACCAGCCTGTTTTTTCTGTGACAGCTTCTTTGTCAAATAAGACTGCACCTTTGAATAATTAGAGTATTCTCGAAGCCCTAGGTTCAATTTGAATTGATCATCAAATACGATTTTCAGCTCCTTGAAAGTGGAGTTTTTCCCCGTTTTCACAATCGATTCTCTCCAATAGGTAACGCGATCCAACGGATAGTGCTTCTTAGTAGTTTTCACAGGATATTTCACTACAATCTTTTCTTTGCCCAATTCTATTACTTTGTAATTAATAAAGATGCGATAGGTAAGAAAAAGAGAAAGAGGAGTGAGTATGATAAGTACCAAATAAGTGTACCATGCTGGTTCCTGATCGGAAATAAATTCGATCAGGCTCATGCCAACTAACACAAAGGAAATAACAATGAAGAGTCCAAAGGAGAAAAGTGTGCCGTTAAGTGGTTTTGATACAGTCAATTTATATTATATAGGTCAGACAGCACAAAGATAGAATTTTAACCTGTTTTGGTTTCAAAACTGGTGTTGTCATTATTTTTCACTTTTCTTACATCCTTGCTGTAAATATCATTGTGAAGGCAAAGATGCTGAGCAAAAACTTTATATTGAAACAATGCTATCCAAAAAATGTAAATACGCAATTCATGCACTGGTTTATCTGGCCAGGAAATATCAGCAGGGTCCCGTGCATATACAGGAGATAGCGGATAGGGAGAAAATCCCCAAGAAATTTTTAGAAGCAATTCTGTTAGAGCTACGAAAGGCAAAAATTTTACAGAGCAAAAAAGGCAAGGGTGGTGGTTATTATCTTTTAAAAAAGCCTGAAGATGTCAATCTCATTGAAATAATCAGGTTGATGGATGGAGCAATTGCCATGCTGCCTTGTGTCTCTCTGAATTACTATGAACCCTGTGATGAATGTAAAGATGAAGTAGTGTGTAGTATTCGTACAGCGTTTGTTGGTGTCCGGGATGAAACACTCCGTATTTTGGCAGAGAGCACGCTAGACAAAATGGTTGCCAACAACCCTCAGTTGGAGTAACCCGACTTCTCAATTAAATTTTGAATGTATTTCTTTTCTGGTTGGTGATTGGTTAGTCCGATTGCTTTTTGATAGTGCTGTATTGCCAATGATTGTTTACTTTTCTTATCCAACATTTTCCCCAGGGCAACATGATATAAATGGTAATTATGAATAAACATAATTGCGCCCAACTCATTCATTTCCGAAAGTGCTTCACTAATGTTCCCTGCGTAGAATTTGGCGATAGCCAGATTAAGTTTAATGAACGGAGACTCATTGATCAGAGATAGTTGTTGATAAAGGGATACAATCTTTTTCCAATCCGTTTTCTCAAATGATTCAGCACTACAATGGAGGTAAGCAATCGTTGCTTCAATGTGATATTTTGAAAGCTGCTTTGTTTTGGATTCGTATAAATAATGTGAAGCAACTTGGATCATTTCACTGTTCCAAGTTGATCTGTTTTGATGTTCAAGATCAATCAAGTCGCCTTCTTCTGTAAACCTTGCCTCAAAACGAGATAAGTTAAAAAGCATTAGCGCATACAAAGCTTTGGCGTCAAGAGTGGATAAATTAGGATTCTTGAGTATCATCTGTGTAAATGATAGTGCATCCTCGCATAGGGTTGTATTTAATATCGATTTTCCACTTGAGGTTTTATAACCCTCACTAAACATTAGGTATAAAATATTGAGCAGTATAGTTTTGGGAATAGTCTTACGCTGCTCAGGAAACAGAATAAGGTTTTCTGATTTGATCAGCAGCTTTATTCTTTGAAGTATCTTGGTAACGGTCTCAGGTTTTGAGAGTAAAATACTAGCGATCTGATCAACCTTAAATCCTGCGCTGTAGCGCAACGCAAACATTACTTGTTGTTTTGGTGAAAACCTGGGATGGGCACAGGCAAGAAGCATCTCAAATGCAGGGTCTGTTTGTGCGTTCTCAGATTTCGCTGGAATATCAAAAGCTTCATCAATGCTATCGTGATTTGATTTGTTCTTAATAGTTTTTGATGCAATGTTTTTGCAGACTTTGAAGAGCCAGGCTTGTGGGTTATCCGGTATCGCTTTATTCCACTGGAGTTGAGCTGCCAGAAAAGTTTCCTGTACAATGTCTTCAGCTATGGATATGTTCTTAATTCCAATTGATTTCACCAATCCCCCAACCATCTTTGCAAATAGATTTTTGTAAAGATGGTTGAGGGAGGCAGAATTCATAGTTTAAAATTCCATGATGGGTCTAACTTCCATTTTTATCTGACCAGTCTGAACAAGAGGGCAAGAGGAGGCAATCTCTGAAGCTTGTTGAAGCGATTCTGCTTTAATAATAGTAAATCCACTAATGGCCTCTTTGGCTTCAATAAAAGGCCCATCAGAAATAATTTCATCTTTTGTAACAAGGCTCATTCCATTCTCCAAAGGATCACCTTGGACGAAGTTTCCTGACTGTGTTATTTCCTCCACCCAACTAACCATTTTTTGAATGTCGGCCTCAGATTGTTCCTGTGTCATTTGCTCAATGAGGTGAAGGTCTTCACGAATAAGCAACATAAATTTTTTCATAGTCATAAATTTAAGAATTATGGATTAGTGTTAATTCAATTTTTCAGTTACTCTATTGTAATTGAACTTGATTTCTTCTGATTTTTCACCTTGGTTTTCAAGAACTACATACATGTTGATTTCATTTTTGGATAAGCGCTCAAATGTAAATCCTTCAAAATAAACCTGACTCTTTGTTACTTTGATCAAACGAAAATCCTGTGTCACATCTTTTTCTTCCCATCCTTTCAGGTCTTTATGAAAGTGCTTTAGTCTTAGCATAAGCGTACCCTCTTCTTCTGTGATGGTTACGATTTCATAAAACTTAATCTTATTGTCAACCACTAACTTAAAAGCACACATCATAGAGTTGCCCAGTGGTGGCGTCCAGATTTCTTCGGTAATGCCACCAAAAGCATTTCCTCGCCAGTGCCCTTGTATCCAATCAATATCAGATAATGCTGCTTTTGGGGAACTCGCTTCATTATTAAAACTTAATGTGTTTTCATGCTTTTGACCAAAAACCGTAAAAACTGCTAACAGCATGCAAATGGTGATTTTCATAAATTTTACTTTCATGAGTTATTTTTCTTATAGAGTGTACATTTTTAAGATAAAGTGGACACGAGTTCATCTGTATATTCAAAATATTGCCGTTGTATTTTTTAAATTCTTATAGTCTAAGACTATTGCCAGTAGGTAACATCGCTCAGTAGACGGGCCCCTTTCATGGACCCAACAATGAATTTCTAATACTTTCAACTTTGTAAGCTCTGAAGAGGCATACCCACCACTGGGTATATCAATATACCTAGTCAACTGTATTGAATCGAGGGATGTAAGGAGAGTTATTTGTGGTAAACTTTCATGAAAAAGATTCTCACACTTCTGCTTTTATTCTCATTCTTCACTCTTGTGAGTAACGGTCAGAAGAAACTTAAAGATCATCCGATCAACTGAGAAAAGCATGATTTTAATAAGGAACTCAAAATAGACTAAACAATCAGAAATATGAAAAATACTACTCTAAAATCGATGCTTCTGTTTGCTGCGATCATTGTCTGTATTACGGACATGAGCGCACAAAAAGTAAGCTTGAAAGACAAAATACAGGCCAAGATCAGTGGAAAAGGACGTGACGTCTTTCCTGAAGTATGGAGCTCAAAGACAGAAAGTGCTGCTAATGTATACTCATGCGCAAGTCCTAATGGAAACTATGCCTTAACGACTTCCAGAACAGATATGGCCCTTATAGATGGTGCATCGGGCGAGCAGCTCTGGTATGCAAAATTTAAAGATGCTACGAACAAGGTAATTACCAACACCAATTACCAATTCGTGCTTTGGGAAGCCAATACATTGCTTCTTTTCGATTCAAAGGTAGGGGGGAATGATAGAATCTCAGGGATTAATCTAGCTGATGGCACTATGATGTGGACACTTGATGGATTCCAGATTCCAAAAGATAATATCGAAGATGCCATAGCATATATTCCTGAAATGAAAGCTTTTGCATTTAGCTTACCCAAGAAGACAGTGATGATTGATGTGAAAGAAGGGGAAATGATTTGGGAAACAGAAGAATTTAGAGGAGCGATCGGAAGACATATTTACTTAGAAGACAAAGGCGAACTTGTGATGATCAACTTTTTGCGCAATGGCTTAGATACATTTGTCGCAGGTATGGATAATGTAAATGCCATTGCGAAACTGAATGTGAGAACAGGCGATGTGGTGTGGAAATCTACACATCAAGGTTTTGGCGGTAAAAAATTCATTACTAAAGAGAGACAAGGAGATTTGAGAATAGAAGGGGATCGTATTTTCGTGA
>JBATLM010000063.1:0-23263 GCA_049289315.1 Cyclobacteriaceae bacterium | reverse complement strand
CCCCCCATACCAAGCTTACATGCGGTACTTGAGTGATAAATTCTGATGGCTTGATATAATTCTTCTCCACCAGGTAGGCCCAAAACTCACGTGACAACTCGAAGGATTCCGCAATCTTAATTGCCTTTGAAATATTGATCGAGCCGTCCTCTTTCTGTGGTGTATAATTCAATTCACAAAAAGCCGAATGGCCTGTGCCTGCATTGTTCCAAGCATCCGAACTTTCCGTTCCTGCCTGATCAAGGCGTTCAAAAATCTGTATGGTAATATCAGGATCAAGCTCCTTTAGCAACAATCCAAGCGTTGCACTCATAATTCCCGCTCCCATCAAAACCACATCGGTTTCCTGAACTAAGGGCTTAATTGTCTGTGTCATGGGCTCTTTTGGCTTAAAGCCTACCAATTTAAGCTATCGGACATAGGCTTGCAAGTATTATGGAATATCCATTATTGCCTCATTTAAAACCTTCCTTTGTATACTTGCCCCAATTTGCTTCGCACATCGGTTGGGATCACAGATTTCTCTACCTTTCTGTATTTTCCTTGCTTTCGCCACTCACAATTCTCGACACAATACCTTTTTGATCTGTAAATTCAGCTAGTAATACTCCTGTCAAATGGACTACAATAAAAGGTACCAGATAGTAAATGGAGAGTACATGTATCTCTTCCATCGATTTTTTAAAATCTTTTGGACCCAATTCAATTACTAGACCCGTTTGTTAATGAAACTATAACAAAGGCATAGAATATAACGTAAGTCCATTTTTGAAATTTTTCCTTGTTAGACAAAGCTTGAGAAAATGGGTTTTGAATCTTCATTCGACCAAGCAATGGTACAGAAAAACGTATGCTAAATAAGCCTACCAGTACATAACCAATATACACATGCCAATCCCACATTGGCTCTCTGATCCTTTTTGCCAGCACAATAAGTTGTTCTTGAGAAAGAGTTAAATCAGTTTCATTTCCGAGATAAACTTGTATGATTTCAGCCATGTTATCTTTATTCATCCATGTTAATCTCAAAAATATTGTAATCAATAAAAGGAGAAATGAAACGGCTATAGCCCAATGAATAACTCGGTAAGTATCAGAATATTTTGTGCTTTTCATGTATAAGGATTACTATTTAAACCATAATACTACCTCCCGCTAATAAAATAAAAAATGATATTAGTCATTCAATAAAAGAATCATCGATAACGCTTCACAAGCATTGTCCTCCTATTGAATCGGTAACTGCCCTATGGCCAAAATTTTCTTGTCTTCTGGATTTGTAATTCTAAGAGAGCTTACTGATATAGTACGTAAGTAAAAAAATTAGGAAGTGCTAAACCGGCTTGAATAATATGCTCCTCGATGCTGAGACATATCTTCTTGTTTGTTTTCATACTAATCCCTGAATGCCTTTCTAGTCAGTATCAAGGGAGTCCGATTAATACGAAAGCAACACTATTTATAATAATCATATATGAATTGCTCCATATAAGAAATCCGATACCAATCCATTCACCAAGACTAGCTATTTAGGTTCAGTATATATTCTGTTGCGGCTTTAGCGTGAACCTCAATGGTATCAAATATGGGAATGGGCAAATCCCCCTGAGAAATTAGAAGTGGAAACTCTGTACAGCCAAGGATCACCCCTTCGGCACCCAAATCAGTCATCGACTTGATCACCCCTAGAACAAACTCTTTTGACGACTCAATATGCTTTCCATATGTCAACTCTTCCCTGATAATTCTATGCAATTCCTCTATCACTGCGTTCTCAGGAGGCACCAAAACATCAATTCCGTATTTCGAAATTCTGCCTGTAATAAAATCTTCTTCCATTGAAAATTTAGTGCCTAGGAAGCCAACCTTACTAAGGTTCTGATCTTTAATAGCATTTGCCGTAGCATCAGCAATATGAATAATGGGCACGCTCAATTTGTCTTCTACCTGTTCAAAGACTTTATGCGGAGTATTGGCACAAAACAAGACCGACTCTGCACCCGCCTTTTGTAGCCGCAATCCTGTATCAACAATCAAGTCAGCAATCTTATCCCAATTACCTTCAACTTGGTAGCGATGTACTAGCGCCTGATTAAGGTTAAAAAGTAATAATGGAGGATTCGTATTGTCACCAAAATGGTTATTTACCAATTGATTTATGTTTCTATAATATTCAGCAGTGGAATGCCAGGAGGTGCCACCAATTAAACCAAGTACACGCATTTTTTAATCTATAGTTTTTTGACTAGTAACTCCATAAAAGTTGCACGGCTTATTTTCTTTTCGAATTAAGCCCTAAATTCTTTTCTAGTCATAATTAATGGAAGTCCAATTAATAGCAAAGCAACAATATTTATAATTATCACATTATGAATTGCTCCGTAATAAACGGAAATGCCGCTATCGATACAAAACCAAGATATTAATCCAAACCATAAAGCCTTATAAGCCCATGGTTCCTTCTTTTTAAAAGAGTTTTCTGAAATCATTATCATCAAAATATGAAATCCAACTATGGTCGCTCCTATAATCCCGAAGAGCCAGTTTTTCAATCTCAATACGTCAGGGCTGAATTCATTGGAATTCAAAAACACCTCTTTTGTGTAGTCATTATGCAATTCGAAAAAAATTGAATTCCCGGCAAAAGCTGCAAGCAATCCAACTCCAATGGTCATAACATTCGCATAGGTCAGCCATTTTTGCCAAAAAATAAACTGTTGATCATTCATATTCCATTTTTCTGTTCTGATCGCTAACCACCCTGCAAGTGGTGTGTATCAAGCCATTACCAAAGTAACTCTTTTTTCGGTTTCGGTTCAAGGTGAAGGTCGCGATAGCTCAAGGCATTTACCTATCAACGAATATTCGAGACTCGCCCGGGTTATTATTTCTCATAATACTTCACTCCCTTTTCTTTCAAAAAGTCTGTAATCACATTCACATGAATGCCTTGACCTAAGTGAATGAATGAATAGTCGTTTACTTTTTTTATTTTTACATGAATTGAAATTTCTTTGTCCTCCAAGTCAAATCCAAGATGCAAATGCTTTGTAGAAAATTGCATGCCATAAACAAGCCCATCTGTATCAAATAAAGGTCCACCACTTTGTCCACGAAGGCCTGGTGTACTCATTTCAATTCCATAAACTTTGCCCTCATCTCCGAGATGTCGGGTAATCATTCCTTCCAGTGGAAATCTTGGCGTATCCCTGAGTCCTTCAGCAGTCCACTCAATATCATCAGTGGTGTCATTGTATTTAAAATTGGCAAACTCAGGAAAAGGGAAACCAAGTTTGCATAGGAACTTACCTTGACGAATCTTATCGACATCTTTTACGAATGTGGCATACCCTGAATAAGCTATCTTTTTGAAATCATTAAATTTCAAGATGGCCAAGTCATATTTCGGATGAAGGTGCCAGGTAAATCCAGACATGGAATCAACGCAATTCATGAATGTATTTTTTATCTGAATTGCGGTGTCATCCTTGTACCCGTACTTCATCTCCAGCCCCTTCAGGTTCCTTTTGAATTTTGTGTCCTTAGGTAGCTTATCTCTCTCCTTCTTAAACTCCGCATGCTTCTTATTCACAATATCTGATGCGGCAAGCAAATCAATTACATGCTTACAGGTAATGGCATATCCATCTTCGTTTATAAAAAACAATGTTGAACTACCAGGAATAATTTGCTTTCCACCATATATTCTTGTGATGGAATGAATAGCCCTTGTAAACTGTGAGGTTGTTTCAATTGAATTTATGAACATAATCGCGCCTAAGTTTTGTGCTCACCGTGAATTGCTATGGCACCAAATGAATTTAGTATTTTAATACTTTAGCTCCTTCCAAAAGTTTTTTTGCTTCCTTCCAATCCGGAAGTGCATCAGTATCAATAGTTATTGTTCGGATCTCTTTAGCAATCTGTTTACTACTTTTCATAGCTTCCAAATGCGCTCCGCTTCTAGCAAACTCCTTTAGATCGTTCTCATTATTCCATAACGTCATCGTATAATGTATAGTCCAAGCACCTTTTTTCTTAAAATCTTTACAGTCTGTTACTTTCAGTTGTTTGATAATCCTTAGGGCTTTGGCAGATAAAGTAAAGAATTTAAGAGGTCCTCTTAGTTCAATTGAGGTAATTGTTGCTTTCATATATTTTTAATTGTGTGACGCAGCGCATTCACCACGCTGCTACATAAACCTCTATCAAAGTAGTGCTTTTTGTGTTTCTATTCAAGGTAACTATAATGGCCTATACACGTCAGGTACATTATTCATTTACACCTTTTTCTTTCGTGAAAGAATAAGAACACCAAACGAGAGCTCAATAAATGATCCTGTCAATACAGACACAAATGGTTTCGCATCGAGAGTGAAAAGAAGATATCCAGAAAGTCCTAGTGAAGCACCAAGTACCCAAAATAGTCGATTTCCATATATCGTATTGAAGGTTAAGTACCTTCCACCAATGATCATCAACATTCCATAAAAGAACCATTCCGGTCGCTGGAGAGAGAGACCATAGGCCAATGGAATGCACATGAGCATAAAAATTGTGCCTTCGAGCGCTAAACCAACCATTGAATTACTTTTTTCCGGATTTCCCGTAATTCCAATTAATCTATTTACTAAAATGCTGACTGGATGAATGAGCGCTCCACCTACAAGTAACGTCCAAATCGCGTATTGTGATGAATAATGAAAGGCTACAACACTTGTCGTAAGCCACACAAACCCAGATACTATTACTCCAGTTGCTCCATGATTATGGAACTTGTTCATCTCGTCTTGTTCTTGCTTCATCACTAAAAATGTTTAATCAAAATCACACAATTGCCATCGCATGGCAAAGTCTTGTATCAAATGAAGTATTATTAACAGTCAGTATTTCCGCCTTGTTTCCAAAGCTTTATTGTCTTCGAAATAAATTCGGCAAGTTTCGTTTCAGAGAGTATAATACTCTTCTTAATCCGAATACATCCTTTACCCATGTCGAATTCCCTTAACAAGGTTTTTGAATTTGCAACTTTATCAATATCACCAACATATAAACTCACATAGGCCTTTTGTGCATTCAAATGAAATATACTTTTTTTTCCTTTGCTATAGCATAGCATTTTATATTCAACCTCTTCTTTTAAATCAGGTCCGTTTAATTTAATCATTGCTCTAATCTCCTCAAGCTTCTCTTTTCTCCAATCATGCTCGAGGGCATCTAAATATTCACCCGGATTTTTTGCATCGTATTGCATATTCAGTTTATTTTAGTCGCATAGGCCAGGACTTCTCGCCAATAACAAATAGTCATCTTATATTATTGTTTGCCATCTGGTTTCCCTCCACTCTTTTCGTTCTTCTTTTGAAAGGAATGTCCAAGTTACAATTCGGCTAGATTTATTGCCTGTTCCCATCGGAATCGTTTTGATTTGAATGGCTTTAGTATTCTCCAATAGCGCATATATTCTTTTGAGATTAGATTGTTTTGATACTAAAGTTGAAAACCACAAACAGTTTTTAGAGAACTTTTCGCTTTCTCTAATCATATTTTGGATGAATTTATATTCGCCACCATCATATATCAACTCCTTGCTAATTCCAGAAAAATTGAGCTCAGGTGTTTTTACTTTTTTACCCGATAGATTCATGATCTTCCTTTGACTCCCTTTTTGAGCATCTTCGGCCGAAGAATGAAAAGGAGGATTGCATACAGTAAATTCAATTCTATCTTCTTTGTTGAGTATGCCATAAAAAACGTCTTTTGAATTTTTCTGTAACCTGCATTCAATCTTACCTTTTATCGATGAATTAGAATTGACGATCTGCTGCGATGAAGCAATTGATTTTGGATCGATGTCTGATCCAATAAATTTCCAACCGTATTCCGTAACTCCTATAATTGGGTAAATACAACTGGCGCCCAAACCAATATCGAGGCCAGTGATTTTATCACCAGTTGGTATTGTTCCAAAATTATTTTCAGCCAATAAATCAGCCATATGATGAATGTAATCCGCCCTTCCAGGTATGGGAGGACATAAGTTTTTATCCGGAAATTCCCAATTCGCTATTCCATAATAATGACTGAGTATTGCCGTGTTTAAAAGTTTAACAGCAAGTGGGTTAGAAAAATCGACTGATTCCACCCCGTATTTATTAAGGGTTATCTGATTTTTTAATTCAGGTGTAGCTTTAGTCAAAGCGCTTAAATCATATCTTTCTCGGTTTTTATTTCGAGTATGCAGCCTTATTTTTTCCTTTTGATTTTTTTCCGAAGACATGATTTACTCTGGACTCATATATTGATTATTGACATATCCGTCAATTAATAATCTTATTACGCAAAACTACAGGGATGTGACTTATCTCCTACATAAGTCAACAGCAAAGTAGCGCTTTTTGGGTTTCCTTTCAAAAACTTCCGTCATTACGAGCTGAAGGTTGGGCTGTGTGATGGAGCGAAGTAATCTCCTGATTGTTGATTATTAGCAATGCTTTGTTGGTCAAGAAGACCAACAAAGGCATGGTTCGGAACATTTAATCAAAAGCCTGCTTATAGAGGCACACTAATAAATCGAAGAATGAAAACTCCCATATCTACGAAAAGGCTAAGAATCGCGCCAAAAAAAAGCCCTGCAACAATACTGCTGCAGGGCCATATTCATATCATACTTTAATTACGAACGAAATTACCTGCGTTGGCCGACCAATATTCATTTGTTCCACCAGCTCCAATCCATGTGTTAAAATTAAAAGTGTTGGCCCCATTAGTAGTGCCGGGCACTACATACGCCTTCACCGCTTGCCCACTTCTATTCCAGGTCAGGTTCTTTTTGCTCTGACACAATTCAGGTGTTCCTCCAAATCCCTGTAGGAAGTATGCATCACCAGCACCATATACTTTTGATGTTCCGTTGCTCTCCACCAATACGCTCGTTGCCTCATCAACACCTATGCCTTTTACGCTGCCGTAACTCACACCAAAATCCTGCACGAGTCTTGCCATAAATGTAAAGTGACGTCCCTGGCGATCACGCTCATTGTAATGAGAGTCCGTTATTACGTTGGCCATGTAGTTGACGTTTAGAAAACTGCCACCTCCAAGACCAGCCATATCTTTATGATACGGATTTGATAAAGCTGATGATGAAGTAATCGATCCACTGAATGCCCCATAATAGTATTGCCCCAATATGGCAAGTCCAGCACTGGTTCCTCCTATGGGAACATGTTTCGTATTGATCGCATAATTAATAGCATCCTCTAGTTTCGTGTCCTTCCAGTAATTGACATAGTTGGACTGATCTCCACCTGCAATAAAAATAGCTTCTGCATTTCTAACCAACGTCTCCGTAAGGGCATGATCAGCTTTGGCTCTTGAATCTACAATAATGGTCTCCACAGAATTTACCCCTCCAATCACTGAATATACATAATCATTATATCCATCCGACCCTGATGACCTGATCACTACAAAATCACCCCCTCCCGACTTAGCAGTCATGAATTGAAATGCAGCAGTTTCCGCATTGGTGTCTGAATCCGCACCACCAATCAGTGCAATTCCAAAACTAGTGGTTGTGGTTACATCAGATTGATCTCCTGTGTAATAAACTAATGGTTCGGTACTTCCACCTCCTCCTCCACCTCCGGGTTTTTTGGCATTTGCTGTCACCTTGTTGGAGTCTTTAGTTGCGTTGGTGGTTATCAATTCCTCCGTACATCCAAAAACCAAAACGAGCGCCAATGTTAACAATGAGTTGAATGATTTGACTTGCATAAAACGTTATTGAGGTTAGTTTTCCTTCAACCAAAATACACAATGTATTTTAGCAGGAGTACCAAAATACAAATTTTCCATATTTAAACATTAAAGAGGTGGGCAGTGGTGTTTTACCTAGCAGAAATAGCCAAAACCTAAGGGGGAATGGTTATCAGAAGGTCGCGTAGCTTAATTACACTATATAAGTTATTTTTGATCAACTAATTAAGTAATAATTTTTTCCAAATGTATAATTCCAAAATCGAGAGAATGCCCTTGGAACAATTGCGCGAAATGCAAAATAAGCGACTCTCTTCCTTGGTGAAACGTGTTTATCAAACTGTTCCCTTTTACAAAAAACAGTTTGATGATACGGGACTAAATCCAAATGACATCCAATCGGTAGAAGATTTGGGTAAGATACCTTTTACACGAAAATCGGATTTAAGAGATAATTACCCCTTTAAAATGTTTGCCAAGCCGATGCAAGATGTCAGGCGCATTCATGCTTCGAGTGGTACTACTGGCAAACCTACTGTAGTGGGTTATACTCAAAATGATCTCGAAGTTTTTGATGAAGTGGTTGCTCGTTCTCTTGTATGTGCTGGCGCTCAACCGGGGATGAAATTGCACAACGCCTACGGATATGGCTTGTTTACCGGTGGATTAGGTCTGCATGGTGGAGCAACAAAACTAGGAATGGCTGTAATCCCCGTTTCGGGTGGTATGACTGAGCGGCAATTGATGATCCTTCAGGACTTTGCACCAGAAGTGATGTGTTGCACCCCTTCTTATGCCCAAACACTCTCAGAAGAATTTGCTAAGAGAGGGATCGACACGAAAGACTTGGCGTTAAAGTATGCTGTTCTGGGAGCAGAACCCTGGACAGAGGCTATCCGGGAGCAGGTCGAGGCTGAACTAAACGTTACTGCTACCAACATCTACGGTCTCAGTGAAATAATCGGTCCTGGTGTATCTCAGGAAGATTTTGAAGAAAAAGGTACTGGTAGCTACATTTGGGAAGACCATTTTTATCCAGAAGTGGTTGATCAGAAAACAGGCGTTCCACTACCCTATGGAGAAGAAGGCGTTTTGGTCTTTACCACATTAACCAAAGAAGCCTTCCCATTACTGCGCTATTGGACCAATGATATTTGCTCCATTAATTACGACAGCAATTCCAAACGTACGCACATCAAAATGTCACCCATAAAAGGACGATCAGATGATATGCTGATCATCAGGGGAGTCAACCTATTCCACACGCAAGTCGAGGAAGTGATTCATCAAATGGATAACCTTAGTCCAAATTACATGCTCATCGTAGAGAAAATTGGTGTAATGGACTCCGTTTCTGTTGAGGTAGAAATTTCAAAAGGCGTTGAAATTGAGAATCCAGATCTGATGAAAAAACTTAGCAAGAAAATTAAGGACTCCATTGGGTTATCCATGAATATCATACTGAAAGCGCCAAACTCTATCCCCAGAAGCCAAGGAGGAAAATTGAGTCGCATTATTGATAAAAGATAATGGCTTTTCAATTCAAGATCAATAGCCCGGGATTATTTAAAATTGTCGACAACGTGGGGCTGTGAAATGTGTGCGTTTAAAATCTAGTTTTATGTTCCTTATTCCGATTCAACGGTAACCTTCCAGACTGATTTGTAAAAATCAAATGCTTGCTCACAATTACCGTTAAAATAGATGTATGGATTCAATTTTGTCATAAAACGATTCTATTATTTCTATTTAAGCTTGCAACCCGTAGGGTGCTATTGCTTATACATCTTGTTGGCGGTAGTGTTTGTTTTTATGTAGTAGATTCCTGTACTAAGCTTAGTTACATCAACTATCAATTGAGTTCCATTATTTTCAATTAGTTGAGTTAAAACAGTAACATTTTTTCCATACATATTATATATAATTACTTCTTCCAATTCACTTGAACTCCCAACTATTGCTATTTGATCTATTATAGGATTTGGATAAATTTCTACTAGTGAATTATTCGACCTCTCAATATTAACACTACTAATCTGAGAGTATTCAAATTGCCCATCAAAATCAGTTTGTTTTAAGCGATAATAAGAAATTCCAAAATACGGTTTACTATCTATAATGGAGTAGGTAAGGAAAGAGGAAGAATTTCCCGCTCCATTAACTCTAGACATTACTTGCCAATCAGATCCATTTTGAGAACGTTCTATTGTAAAATAATCATTATTAACTTCAGTGGCCGTTTGCCAATCTAGTTTAACAAGTTTCTTATCCAATAATTTTGCGCTAAAGCTTACTAATTCTATGGGTAAGGGAGTTTGTATGGTATTTATTGTTCCTAAAGTAAACCTTGAATTGTTAGCAATAGCTGTTACACCTGCAAATTGATAAATACTACTTCCCAATGACGTAGCTCCGCTAATTGGTGTTTCATCAATAAAAACGCCATCATTGTCGGTGTCAACTAACAATCTTAAATCAGATGATGTGATTGTTCCTAACCCAGCTAAATCAAAACGAATATTTATCGCTCCAACGTCCACAGCTGTTCCTGAAGTATTAACTTCACTTGCACGCCAAACTCTATCTAATCTTGCTTGAACTCCTGCTGGTATATCAGTAGTTTCGGTAGCTTTTTGAGTACCATTGTCATGTCCCCACATTAAAAATTCATTATCCCCAAGTCCAGAAGGGTTTAATATTCTAACGATTCCAGTTCCTCTTGCATCATTGTGAATATTAGATGCATTAACCCTACCTATTCCAGCTACCTCATTATCAAAATTACCATTTATAGCATCATCTTCACTATACACATCTACAGCATTCAAAGCAATGTTATACTTGGCAGATAAATAATTATGTATTATAACTCTCTGAGCTGTGTTTGTAAAACTACCAAAGACAAATACTTCTGCAATGTCTCCGTTAAACGCAAAACTTCCAGAACCTATAGATCCTATATCAAATAGATTTGAAGTCTCCACCTCATGATCTGAGCTAAAATTGAAAACTGTTTGACCATTAACAATTGCAGTACTTCCACTGATTACGTCTTCTTGGAAATGGATTGAGGTTATAGTTGGAGTTGATGTAGGGAATAAAGTGGCGCTATTTGTACAGCCCGTTCCGTTTGAAACAGCAAAATTACATCCTCCAGCTCCATTCGCATCCACTAAAAATCTATCATAGCCTCCATTGTCTTCACCCCATACGGCACCAGAAGTTCCCGTTAATGAATACACAGCAAATACTTCTAGTTGAGAAAATGAACCACCACTAATATCTAGGCTGGTTGAAATATAATCTCCGGAACCATCAAAGGTTATTGCATTGTACCCATTTAGTGCACCGATATTAATATTTGGGTTTCCTAAGATGGTATTAATAATACCATTTCCTGATAAATCTGACCAACCTGTAATTGGTGCTGCTCCAGAAATCCCATTATTTGCATCAACCCATAATTCTAAAGTAGAGGTTCCGTCATTAGAACCGATTCCTCCAGGTCCAGTTTGAGAGTACCCAGTAACAGAAATTAGGATTGAAAGGGCAAATGTTATTGTGCGCTTCATTTGATAATTCCAATTACCACTAACACTCGCGTAAAGTATATACGTGGCGTTTTGCTATAACAAACTGAAAAGTAGCCTTTTTCTGCTTTTGTTCATGTTTGATGTAAGAAATTCAGTTAAATAAGCAATATGGCAGACAGGCCAAGTTCATTGCTGTGAGCAGGCGGTTTTAATTCCACTATTGTTGTACATTTTGCTACGTGTTGTGTAGTCTTTTTTCAGGACGGGTCACCCACTATCCCGACTCAAAGTCTTCTATGAGGCGCTCTGTATAGGATTAAGTTTCAGTTTCAAATATTCACCCACCAAGATAGCTGCCGGGAAATAAACTTCTTCTTCGGTTACAGCATGTTTATGAACCGTACTTTCAAAATCAATTACCTCAGGGTGGTTTTCTTGGGTAGCTACTTCCTTTAGCTGCGCCATTAAAGCATTGATCATCTGATGTTCCAAAGTCATGTGAGTCAACTGTGATTTCAATTTTTCAGCTAATTGGATAACCTCCTTACTTTGTTCTGGTATTTTACCACTTGCTAATAAAGGCAACAACCCTAAAGGGGGTAGTACAAAATCTTCTTCTTCAGCAAAATGATGCTGCATCAATTCTTCAATTTCAGTAGCTACAAAGCCCGTACTGTCTTGAAATAAAGTTATCGCATTAATTTGGTCAAGAAGGGATTCATGCTCTACTCTTATTGACGAAGGAACGTCCGGCTTTCCAGGGAATACGGTGATGTAGTTTTCTTCTGCCTGCGGGTGACAATCACTTAAGAGCATAGCAAATGCAATCAGATAGAGGAGATTCTTCATAAATTTATTTAGTTAAGATTACAGACAACTCCACGTCATTCTAGTTTGAGTTAAGTCCAAAATAGCCAGATCTTCCTTCTCGATCCATAGTCCTTTCAAACAATATTGAGTTAGCACACTCTTTCAGATACGCAGTGATCACATGACACATACATGATGTTGTGGCTTCGTTGCCTACTTCAAACTATTTCCTATCCACGTTTTAATTTCATCAAACGTTAATTCTCCTTTTGCTGCTTTGATTACAAAGCCATATTTAACGTCTTGGTTCACCTCGATATCAAGTTGATTTCTTCTAAGGATTAGGCGCATTAAAACATAAGCAGTCCTTTTGTTGCCGTCTACAAATGGATGATTAGAAACAATACTTTCAAAAATTGCTGCTGCTTTGTCAACGGGGTCAGGATATAAGTCTTTCCCGTCAAAGGTCTGAAATGGTCGTCCGATGGCTGATTCTAAAATCCCCTTATCTCTAATTCCTTTCGCTCCACCAAACCGCTCTAAAAGAATGTCATGAATTATTTCGACTTCACTAATTTCTATCATTTAGCAAGTCGTTCGAGAAGTTTTTTGTCTTCGGACAAAATGTCTCTCAAATCCTTCAGCAGGCTTAGTCTTTCTGCTGGTTGATTCTCTGCTCTTTTCAAAAAGTCTAAGATGTCTTGAAGAACATTTTCAGGAACCTTGTCTAAGGATTTCTGAATCTCCGATTTAATCTCTTTTGTAGTCATAATCCATTAATCTTACCCGAATTTATGAAAATTTTACGAATATTTCTTCGAAGTTTGGCAATGCCAATCTAGCGCTTTTTGAGTTTCAGTTCAAGTTCCGGAAAAACTTAGCGAGAAAGTCCATGCACACTAAGCATGCCGAGCTTGAGTGAGGCCAAAGTGATGAAAGATCGACTGGCCAGTAATTCTAAACTATGCTATCTTGAGAAACACAAAATGCAGCGGCAAGAAGCAGGCTCTTTCAGATTCAAAAGTTAGGTAGCCACCAATAAAAAAACCCGACATAATCTGCCGGAGGAGTTCTTCAGTAGACGGGGTATAATGTAGACTTCGCCATTACCAAAGTCAGTTCCCTTCGAAGGCATAAGGCATTGCAAATGCAATAATCTCTTCTCAACAATACAATCACCCCTTTTCACAAAGTAATATAAGGTATTCACAAAATATATAACTAGCGTATTTCTTTTTTTACCTTCTTAGTATGAATAATCAGCTTTTTCCATATTTTCATAGTAAATAAACCTACCACTAATGAATAGACGACTACTTTCAATCGGTATTACAACCATTTTCCTAGCAGTCGCTTACACAAGCAATGCTCAATGTACTGGTGGTACTGACGGGGGGTCGATAACCCCGACATCAACATATCAGACAACCACATTTGCCGATGCGGGGATTTATAAGACGTTTACTGGCGTGCTAAACACGTATTACAATTTTACGTTTTGTTCTAATGGAGGATCGGCATCCTATGATACAGAGCTCACTATTTTAGACAATACGGGCGCCATAGTTCCTGGTGCCTTTAATGATCAATTTTGCGGAAACCAATCCAATCTGACCTGGAAAGCGACATCTAATGGAACCTTCAGGGTTTTAGTGACGCTTTGGTCATGTCTTGTTACTGGTGGATCCAGTGCAACATTAGCATATGCCTCCATTCCACCGCTCATCAATGATGATTGCCCGGGTGCAATACTACTTGCCATACCCTCTACAACAGCGGGGAGCACAACAGCAGCTGAGGTTGACCCTGCTATACCTTGCGGTGGCGTAACTGATAATAGCAATGGGGTTTGGTACACAGTTACTGGCAATGGACAAAAGATAACAGCATCGCTCTGTAATGGAAGCAATTTTGATACTCAAATTAGAGTATTTAGCGGATCTTGTGGCGGTTTGGTTTGTGTTGATGGAAATGATGACAATGGCCCTGCATGCGCTGGCAGCAGATCGTCCGTCAATTGGTGCTCTACTACAGGTACTGTTTACAGAATCCTTGTGCATGGTTGGTTTAGTTCAGGCGACTTTTCTTTAGAAATAAGTGGTCAAAATGTTCCCCAACCAGTAATTACCCCACCAGCCCCCACTAGTTGTTCAGGAGTTGCAACGGCTCTGACTGCTTCTGGATTGGATAATTACGCTTGGTCTCCTGCGATAGAAATCGCTCCCACTAACATAGCCTCCGTAACAGTTACGCCTACTTCAACAAGAACATACACTGTTTCTGGAATTGAAACGACAACATCGTGCCAATCGTCAGGGAGTGTAACAGTTACCATTACACCAGCCCCTTCCATTACTATACAACCTCAGGGTAGAAATATTTGTAATAATGAGAATGTAACCTTTTCAGTGATTGCTACAGGTGCTGGCCTCACCTATCAATGGCAGGAAAGTACTAATGGTGGAGGTGTGTATTCAAATCTTTCTAATGGAGGCATATATTCCGGGGTCACCACAAACGCTCTTCTGCTAACTGATGCCACCACTGCAAACAATGCTTATAAATATAAATGTATAGTTACAGGCACATGTTCAACTACATCAGCTGTTGCTGATTTGTTTGTTCAAACTGTTCCAATACTTACGGGTCAACCTGCTGACGCCACAGTCTGTGCCGGTGGCAACACTAGCTTTACAGTGACAACTTCTACGGGCACTGGTGGATTCCAATGGCAAATGGATAATGGATCCGGATATGTTAATTACGGATTATTTAGTGGGACAGGAACATTGAATGTAATCGGAGCTCCTGCAAGCATGAATGGATATAAATTCAGATGCATAGTGGGTTTATGCACACCATCCGTTATTTCTGGAGAGGCAACACTCACTGTAACTGGCGCAATAATAACATCACAACCAACTTATGCCCCTGTTTGCGAATCGGGGAACGCGTCATTTACCGTAGTTGCGTCAGGTAGTGGTCTTAGCTATCAATGGCAAAAAAATAATGTAAATCTGAGTAATGGAGGTATTTTCTCTGGAGTCACAACGCCTACGCTAACACTAACAGGCGTAACAGTAGCAGATAATGCCACGCATTATCGATGCATTGTTACCGGTATTGATATATGTCCTACCTCAACCATTCAAGCCATTTTATATGTGTACTTATCACCCAATATTACAACTCAACCAATCTCGACAACAAAATGTGTTGGCTCCACTGCTACTTACACGGTGGCGATAACACCTCAGTCAGGCGTAACATACCAGTGGGAGGAAAAAGTACCATCAGGATCATTTGAGCACATAGCAAATGGGGGTATCTATAGTGGTGCGACAGGAACCACGCTTGCTCTTACGGGTGTAACTGCAGCAATGGATGGTAATAAATATCGTTGCGTGGTGGGTACATGCGCAACACCAGTAATTTCTTTTGATGCTGATCTTGTTATTGATTTACCACCAGTGGTTACAGTTCAACCTCTACCAAGTACGATTTGTGCAGGAATGAATACTACATTCACTGCGGATGGAACCGGACTCGGGCTCACCTTTCAGTGGCAAAGTCAGCCTAGTGGAACAGGTTCCTATGCGAATATTGTTAATGGAGGAATTTATTCCGGTGCAACAACCGGAACATTAACATTAACCAATGTCCAATTATCTGAAACATTAACGCGATATAGATGCGTTCTCACGGCCAGCGGAGTTTGTACTGCAGTGAATACAACCAATGTCCCAATAATAGTTCGCCCTATTCCAACTTTCAACACACAACCGGTTGATCAGGCAAAGTGTGAAGGTGTGAATGTTAATTTAAATTCAAATCCATCCAATGCCTTCAGCGCACATCAATGGCAGATAGACACAGGTTCAGGGTTCGTGGATATGGTTAACACTACGGAATATCCTAACGTATTTAGCCAAAATCTTTCGTTCATCGCACAGCCATCCCAAAATGGAAACAAGTACCGATTGAAAGTTGGGAGTTGCACGCCTTCCGTGTTTTCAAATGAAGCAACTGTTACGGTTTATGCAAAACCAACAATAACCAATGAGCCAGTAGCTGCAACAATTTGTGAAGGTGGAGACGCAACTTTTGAAGTGACAGCAACAGGTTCTTCATTGGTTTATCAATGGCGAAGAGGTGGCGCAACTATTGCAAATGGCAACTTGTATTCAGGAGTAACCACTTCCAAGTTGACAATAACAGGTTTTACCGGTTCAAGCGCAGAATTCACCTGCACTATTACGGGGGAGTCAGGGTGTGCAATTGTAACTACATCGCCAGTGATGCTAACCGTAGGTCAAATTCAAATAACGGATCATCCCACAGCTGTTGTTGCATTCTGTGACGGTGGAAATGCAACATTCTCAGTTACAGCAACTGGCCAAACGCTGGCATATCAGTGGTGGGAAATGAATAATGGCGTACTCACTGAGCTTGTGGATGGAGGTGTGTACGCTGGAGTTACTACAAGCACACTTACATTGACCAATGTACCTTTCAGTATGAATTCACGGCTGTACCGTTGTGTGGTAAGTGGTTGTGGTGTCGATCAGGTTTCTAGTTTTGCCGGGCTTCCTGTCAATCAGATACCTACCAAGCCTGTTATAACAGCCAGTCTTTCGAATCCAGAATCACCCACGCTAAGTGCCAGTGGTGGATCAACTTATCAGTGGTTTAAAAACGGAACTGCTATTTCTGGAGCCAATAGCCAACAATATTCCGTAACAAGCGAAGGTTCGTACACGGTACAAAGTACTGTCAATAGCTGTTTAAGTCCTATATCCGATCCGCATGTGATCATTATAACAGGTGATTTGGAGGATATATCTTCCACAGATGTTCAAGTGTACCCTAATCCCGTAGTTGATCGCCTCACCATTTCGTTTTCAAATTTTAATATCAGCATGCCTGTTTCAGTAATCATCACTGATATGTTGGGTAGATCGATGGAGCAATCCAGTGTGATCGGAAAAAAGTCAATTGATATTGATGTCACTCCATACAGGCAAGGGCAATACATGGTCCGCCTTCAGCAGGCAAACAGATCGATAGTTACTCAATTCATTAAATCCAACCGATAAATAAATACTATGAAATCATATAAGCATATAACCCTTTCTGTTTTAGTTTTTATTGCGCTAAGTGTGATTGTCACTTCAATGTCGTCATGCAGTAGTGGTGATGGTGATGGCGATCCTAATCCACAAACTGATGTGACAACCAAACTACAAGGAACCTGGAAAATACAATCGCTCATTGTCGATGGTGTGGATAAGACATCGTTGTTTCCAGGGTTTACAATTAATTTTGTTTCATCGAACAGCTTTAATACTTCTAATGGTGGTTCTGTATTTCCAAGTTCTGGATCGTACGGTTTTGCCGATTCCAATGCGACTGTATTAAGGCTCGGAGGAGTTCCTGACATTACATTTGAAGTGACCGACACCTCTCTGAAGATGATGTTTTCCTGGACAAAAAATACGTTCGGTTCAGGAAGAAGAGAATCAATTAGTGGTCAACATGTGTTTACCATGAATAAATAATTTGCTTCTTTCACAAAAAGCAGGCAGGCCACCAAACCCATTTGAGCCTCGATAGCTATCGGGACTCAAATGGGTTTCATTTTTTGAACACTTTAATGAAGTCAGGTTGGAAGACCAGACTGTCACTAAAAATTCTTAAGCACTACAATAAAAATGGTTTCACACGCTTCGAAAAGAAAAACTGATGGAGGATGGCTTCAACCCCAAGTTCTTTACTCACTATTGGAAGAACCAGAAAGGACAAGTCTATTTATTCTGTTATGAGTATGAATTCTTATCACTATAGGAAAATGAAAAGGAAAAGTATGTGCTGGTGACCTGGCAGGATTATATGAAAAAGTAAATACCCTATAAAAGCATTAAAAGGATAATATTATTATCGCGCATACATATTGTAGCGCCTAATGTCATTAATATAACTGAATCAAAACATCAGTTGGAATATTTAATTTTTCATGAAGTTGTCGGATCATGTCCAGTGAAAGCTTTCTCTTTCCGCTCAATATTTCGCTTGCTCTACTTTTCAGCCCGACTACCCTGGCTAAGTCCGTCTGGTTATAACCCAATTGTTCCATTCTGAATTTAATTGCTTCAATTGGGTCAGGTAATTCAATGGGGAAATTATCGTTTTCGTATTGATCAATCAATATTCCCCATATTTCAAGTTCATCGCCTTCTTTGGTTCCTTTCTTAGCATCAAAAATTACTTCAAGCCTTTCCAATGCATTTTGGTAATCCTTCTTTGTCTTTATTGGCCTTAAATTCATAATCGTTAAATTTTATTTGCGTCAATCCTGTCGTATTCTTTATGAGTCCCAATAAACCGTATCCACATCATTTGATAATGGAAATTGACTCTAACAATTAGACGGTAATTGTTTCCCTTTATATTGAAAACCACTCTATTGTCTCTTAATATACTTGCAGATGGATACTCCTTCTTTATCTCATTAGTATTCTTCCACTTACTCCTCTCAGCTTCTCGAAACCAAGATTTAAGTTGTTGTTCACAATCCGAATGATTTACCCAAAACTCTCGCAGTATTTTCTTGGCTATTACTCTCAATCTTAACCTTTTTACAAAGATAAGCAATAGTTCCCGTATTGGGAACTATTGCTTAAACTATTTTTTGCTCGATTTTAGGGTCTTAAAAGGGAGGTTCTGGATTCTTGTTGTTTCCATCCCCACCACAAAAGAAAAAGGCTTCCTTTCGGAAGCCCTTCTCAACTCAACCAAATAAAATCCTAACTATCAGTTACCGATGTGGTTCCAGTTAATCAGGATGTTCCATACCATCGGTGCATCGTGATGGTTCATATAGCGGTGCAGTGGATCAAACGTAAACGCGATCACTCGGCCTGCGCCTTGAGGTACATTGAAGATACCGCCATGCCCAATGATGGTCTGCTCGTTGCGCACCATCCCCGACAATACATAAGGGGCATCTTTCTTTCCTTCTTCTTTCTTTGCCTTCTCTACCTTCCTATCGGGCATACCCATGATAGGTCCGGTGTAAGGAATCTCATCTTTCAATGGCTTAGTGCCGTATTGCATCAACATCATGTCGCGGTTGATCTTATCTACCTGATAAAGCGGGCCGTTGCCTTTGAACACATGGAAGGTTTCTGGGTAGCCATACAATACCGGGTTGTTGGGCTTGCGGGCCTTCACCGTTACGATAGATCCGGGATGAAACAATCCCTGTGCATTGTAAGGTTCCAACTCACGGGCGATACCTGTCTCGGCCACCATTCTTGTAGAGTTATCAAGAGTAACTACAACGCCACCATTGTCGACAAACAATTTCAAATTATTCATACCATCCAATCCCGGGCCACCGGTCATGTCGTTGGTAGCATCGGGCGTACCGTGCGATGGAAACTCAGCTGTTTTGGTAAACGGCATCGGACCCCACTTGGAATCCACACCATGAATAAAGTCACTGGCTTGTCCGCGCATGCGGGGCACCAGGATCACATCAAATTTCTTGCGCAAGTCTCCTGCTTTCAGGTCGTCTTTGTCGATAGACGTATAAGGAATATTTCTCTGCTCAAACGTAAAGCGCGACCAGCCTTCATCTTGAGTATTGAACCAACTATGGTAAATCGCCACGCGAGGCAATGTCACATCATGTTGCTTTCCACCGGGCGCACTCGCCACGGCTTTCAAGTCCAGCTCAAAATCTGTTCCTATCTGGCTTGTCTGGTCTTTCGTAAGGCCTTTGAAGATCACCGTTCCAGCACCCAATGTATCACCACCTACTATCTGCCGCTCGTCCAAAACCGATAGGGTCGCCTTTTTGTTTTGTGCCTTCGCCCAATACATTGCCGGCAACACGGTGTTTTGTGCTTTGTAGTCCAATACGTACGTGCTTCCACTGCCTTCCACTTCTCCTTTGTACTTCACATCGGCTGTCACCATTGTCAGGTCGCTTGCGCTAAACTTCATGTCCTCTTCCTCTTTCACATCCACACCATAGGCAAGACCAAGTGTCCACGCGATATCATCATATGGAGGAAACTTCGCCTCTTTAGGATATTCCTGCTTGGTCAGCAATGTAATGGCTAGGTTGCGGTAAGGCTGATCCATCAAGATCACATACTCCCCTTGTTTGGTTCCGGCCTTCGTTTCGTGTATCTCAATGCCCTGCACGCGCAGTTGATTCACGAGATACGCCACCATGGCCGGGTCTCTTTGTTCTTTTGCAATGACAAACGCTTTAGGCGAATCATTCTTTCCTTTCTCTACAGCGTTTACACCTTTTTGGTAAAAATTGCGCAACAACAATTTGCCGTTATCGGCAGTATAAGTCAATGAGGCCAGCACACCCGCTTGCATGTAGTTGGTGTTGTTACGGATCGACCAGTTCACCAACTCTGTCGGAGGTGTAGGGCGGTACCATTCTCTGCTGGTAGCTGGGTCGCCTGCATATTTTTGTTTGGAAAGGTCGCGCAAGTAAGTGTCGGCACCTGCATTACCAAATGTTTCATAGAATCGTCCAATGCTGTTGTGGTTATTCGCCACCCACATGGCATACCCTGGCCACCAGCCATCGAAGAAGGCCCACGTGAAAGTGGCGGGCAATCCTTGCGCTGCTAAAGTAGAAATATCATGATTGGCCATTACCTGCCATTCGCTAATGGTAATCGGATCCATGTGATCATTGTAAGGACCAGTACCTGTAGAAATATACAACAACGGCACTGATTCATGCAAGTCGAGCATTACTGTTGGGTGCCACTCATAATACATCTTGTAGATGGCTTTGCTCAATTCCTGAGATACTTGTAAACCATCGCGGTTGTTGTCGTGGAATACATACTTACCCCAGTAAGGTGTTCCTCTTGGGAAACCATCATCATATTCTTTTCTGCCCTTGGTGTAGCGATTGTACCAGTCCACCTGCTTGTCGCGACCGTCAGGCTCTGAGGCAGGGTTGATCAATACAATTACATTATCTAAAATATTCTTTACGTCTTCGCGCTGACTGGTTACCAGCCTGTAGGCCAATTCCATCAGCATCTCAGGAGAACCCATTTCCGTTGAGTGCAATCCACCATTGAGATAGAAGATCGGCTTGCTGTCTGCAATGATTGTTTCAGACTCCGCACGCGATACTTTTCTTGGGTCAGATAATTTAGCCAACTGCTGCTTGTAATGATCCATACGCTTTTGCGCATCATCATTACCAATAATTACCAGCTTGATGTCCCTGCCCTCTTCCGTGGTGCCCAACTTCTCTACCTTTATATAAGGAGAAGCCTTCGCCAGTGCCTCGTAGTAGTCGTAGATTTCGGAAGTACGGTGCATGATACCTGGCGTGCCTATAATCTGTCCGAAATGTTTTCTCGGAGAAGGTACGTTAGGATCATCAGGAAGGTCGAGTACCGAAGCAGGAAGAAACTGCGGATCGGTAGTGTATTCTTTTATTTTTTTGTTGTACTCTTCATCGATTTGCTGGGCAAATAATGAAGTGCTGCCCATCATAAATATAAAGCAGAAGAGCAGTATGTTGTGTTTTTGCATCGGAAACGGTTTGTTTATGCCTCCAATATAGGGGTTACGCTTAAAGCATACCCCTACGGTACTGATGAGCGGTTGAGTTTGTTTATGAACTGGAAACTAGAATCTAGTATCCAATATCCCGCACCTTTCCATTTCCTACTCATTACTTATATTGTAACATCTTATATCCAACCTATGAAAAGTAATCGCAGAAGCTTCATCAAAAAAGTAGGCCTTGCAGGAGCGGCCGCCATAGCAGTCTCTCACACCAGTTTCTCAGCCTCCGCAGAAAAAGATATTAATATCATTACTCGAGGATTGCATTCTCCAGAAAATACTCCTATCCGCCTTGCGTTGATTGGAGCTGGAGGTATGGGCTCCGAAGATATGAACACCGCACTGAAGCACGATCACATTACTATCTCCGGAGTGTGCGACCTCTATCAGGGTCATATCGACCAAGCAAAAGAAAAATGGGGAAGCAACATCTTTACTACAGGAGATCATAAAGAGATTTTAAAACGCACTGACGTGGATGCAGTGATTGTGGGTACACCTGATCATTGGCATAAGCAAATCTGTATCGATGCGCTCAATGCGGGTAAACATGTCTATTGTGAAAAACCCATGGTGCATTCTGTTAAAGAAGGACATGATGTGATCAATGCCTGGAAAAAGTCTGGTAAAGTATTTCAGGTGGGTAGTCAGGGGTTATCCTCTCTGGGAAACGAAAAGGCAAAGCAACTACTGGCAGAAGGTGCCATCGGTAAACTTAACTATGCAGAAGGTTTTTGGGCGAGGCATTCACCAGAAGGTGCCTGGCAGTATAACATTCCAAAAGATGCATCACCACAAACAGTGGATTGGAAACGATACATCTCTAACACGGTGGATAGGCCCTTTGATGCTATGCGCTTTTTCCGCTGGAGAAATTACCTCGACTACGGCACAGCCATGTCTGGAGACCTTTTCGTACATCTGTTCTCCAGTCTGCATTTTATCACCAACTCAAAAGGTCCGGAACAAATTGCCGCCATGGGTGGACTGCGCTATTGGAAAGATGGACGTGAGGTTCCAGATGTTTTATTAGGGATGTTCAATTACCCAGACAGTGCAGAACACGCAGGATTCAACCTTTCCCTTCGTTGTAATTTTGTTGATGGAACCAGCGGAACCACTTACTTGCGATTGGTAGGCAGCGAAGGCTCCATGAATGTGGAATGGGATCGGGTAACGGTACAGAAAAATACTTCGGTGCATAGTGATGATCCATTCCTTCAGGCTAAATCAAAAGAAACATCAGGTGCTTATACGGACCGAAAGAAAATAGTTGGCCCGTTGGAAACCATCTACAATGCAGAAGATGGTTACAAAGGCGCACACTATGATCACTTTGGCAATTTCTTTCATGCTATTCGAACTAAAGGAACAGTAGCCGAAGATCCAGTCTTTGGATTTAGGGCGGCAGCACCTGCCCTACTGTGCAACGACAGCTATTTTAAAAATAAACACATCAACTGGGATCCAATCAAAATGGAAGTCCGATCGTAATCAAAAAACTATGAAACACACACTCTTATTTATTTTACTAATCC
>JBATLM010000062.1:0-5010 GCA_049289315.1 Cyclobacteriaceae bacterium | reverse complement strand
ATCTTATATTAGATAAGTTTAAATAAGTACTCAAGAAATAAAGTAATTGTTCAAGAAATAAAGCAGACTCATGAAAAAGAAAAGTGCAGCAAAAAAGAAATCACCAGCAAAACGAGCAGCAAAAAAGGTTGTGAAAGCAAAAAGAAGTGCTAAATCAGCCAAGAAAGTTGCCAAAAAGAAAGCAGCACCAAAGAAGAAGCCTGCTAAAAAGAAAATAGCATCGAAGAAGAAGGTGGCTAAAAAGAAAACTGCAAAGAGTAGCGCAAATGTACTCAATGGCATCTCAGATATCAGACGCTTTTTCTATCGCAATGAAACACCAATATATTTTATTAGCGCTACCAACTTTAATCTTCTGGGCGCTGATGAATGGATCAAAGGATTCAAATTTATCTGTTATATAGAATGTTTTGATGGATTGCATCCGAACGTTTTCTCGCCAAAAGAAGAACTGCCGCACGAGGAGTTTCAAAGTATCGAAGACATTAACAATTATCTCCTTGAACACAAGGAGGTGGTAGACTATATCAAAAGCCGTGGACCCAAAGGCAAAGCACTATTCCTGATGTTTGATGGACGTACAGAAAAACTGGCGAAGCAATTGGGATTAGAAGTATGTTTCCCTCCTGCTAAAATGCGAACCTTCATGGACAATAAGGTGAACACTAACCGGATCGCAGAAAAAGCAGGCGTTCCATGCGTGCCTTATGTGCTATCTAAGGTGAAGAGCTACGACCATCTGAATGCAGTAAGTAAAAAGAAGTTAGGAACGGATCTTGTCATTCAAACACCATTTGGAGACTCTGGTCACACAACATTTTTTATTTCCAACGAGAAGGAATGGGAAAAATACGCTGACGAAATTGTGAAAGAGAAGGAAGTGAAAGTGATGAAGCGCATCAACTGTCGTGGCTCTGCCATTGAAGCTTGCGTTACACAACATGGAACTGTGGTCGCTCCTTTAATGACTGAACTTGTAGGCTTTAAAGAATTAACTCCTTACAAAGGTGGATGGTGTGGCAACGAGATATATGCTGAAGCGTTTACACCAGCTATTCGCGCCAAAGCACGAAAGTATACTCAATTGTTTGGCAATCAGTTAAGAAAAGAAGGCTATAAAGGATACTTTGAGCTTGACTTTTTAATTGATCAGGATAATGGGCAAGTCTATTTGGGTGAACTTAACCCTCGCATCACAGGCGCCAGCTCTATTACAAACCATGCTGTGTTCGCACTTTCTGATATGCCACTTTTCCTTTTCCACACCCTGGAATGGATGAAGCAACCTTACAAGCTTAATGTGAATGAGATCAACGGCAGATGGTTTAAGCCAGAGAATATTGACTCATGGGGTCAGTTGGTGATAAAATATACTGGGAAGGACGTACGCATCATTACACAAGCTCCACGCTCAGGAATTTACATTATGAATCCTGACAACACCATCAAATTCTCTCGAATGGATACACACAGAAGAGCTGTGGAGGTAGAAGAGGAAGCATTCTTTTTGCGAATAAGCAGAAGTAATGACTATTTCTATGAAGGTGCTGATATGGGTATTCTTGTAATGAGAGGTAGGCTGATGACTGATGACTTTAAATTGACGCCACGGGCTGTCTCCTGGATCAATGCAATTAAAAGATCCTATGCATCACAGCCCTATACACCTATCACTATACCAAACACTCAAGCTGCGCAAATCGGTGGGTTTAAAATGATATAGGCTCAATGCTCGTATCTTTTGGTTGCATTCATGAGGAAAAACCTGGTGAAAAGTGGAAGGCCATTTTTGAAAGAACGTGGCCACACTACAAACTCTGGTTCCTATCCGATGGCTACATGGCCAGAAAGGGATATCTTACCTGCTATACGGAATTCAAGAAGCACATGCCAGAGCTTCTGCCATTCTACGAGCAGCTTATTGAACTGGCTGGCGGAGGTGATCTTGAATCCAGATTTCTTAGTATGTACTGCCCTCCCGCCTATATGTCGGGTTGCTCACAAGTAGCATGGAATAGAGGAAGCAACGCACTCATTCGCAACTACGACTACAGCTTCAAAATGTTTGAAGGCACTATGCTGTACACCAATTGGATACAACCTGTAATTGGCGTGAATGATAGTACATGGGGTTTATTGGATGGCATGAACGCAAGCGGCCTTGCAGCATCACTTACCTTTGGTGGCAGAAAGGTCGTTGGAGAAGGGTTCGGCATCCCAGCCATTATTCGATACATTCTTGAAATTGCAACCACGGTTGAAGAGGGCATTGCAATTCTGAATCGCGTACCCGTGCACATGGCGTATAACATAACGCTGATGGATGCAACGGGCATGTATTCTACTGTTTATCTTTCCCCTGATCGTGCTCCGATTGTGGTACACACCCAAGTAGCTACCAACCATCAGGTAGAAGTGGAGTGGGGAGACTATGCCACCCTTACCGGCACCATTGAGCGCAAGAGGTTTTTGGAGGAAATGGTTGCTTCACCTTATGAAACCGAGGCCAGCATGATCAGACGTTTTTTACATCCTCCTCTTTACAATACCAATTTTGAAAAGTCGTTTGGTACACTTTATACTGTAATATATAGAGTGAATGCAAAAACCATTGATGTGCTATGGCCTGATCAGCAAATCTCACAGTCTTTTGATTTTTTTAGAGAAGAAAGAATCGTTCCGCTAATGACCAGTGCCAGGAGAGGGTTGGTTTATTAACCGTTTAAATTATTCTAATAACATCTTACTAATCATATAAAAATAATCGTCTAACAAATGATCATTGATATTCATACACACATCAACAACTATCACGAAGAAAGAGTTGTCTCATTAGAGGATTGTCTAAATACATTAACAGATGCAATGCTTGAAAATAAGGTAGATTATTCTCTTGTACTTACATCTTACAAAGTGACAGAACACAGACCCAGTACAAAAAAAGTAGTAGAGGCAATAAGCGGTAGGGATAATCTTGGAGTGGTAGCGGGCATAAGTTATCTCAATTATAATCACAGAGACCTAAGAGAAATTAGCGATTACCTGGAAAGGGGCCTCATCAAAGGCCTAAAACTCTATCCGGGCTACGAACCATTTTACCCCAGTGACAACAGGCTAAAAGTAGTTTACGATATGGCAGTAGAATTTGATGTCCCAGTTATGTTCCACTCTGGAGACACCTACTCGCCTACCGGCAGAATCAAGTATTCTCATCCGATTCACATTGACGACTTGGCGGTAGATTATCCCAAAATGAAAATTGTCATTTGCCATGTGGGCAACCCCTGGATCAAAGACTGTATGGAGGTAGTGTATAAAAACAAAAATGTGTACGCGGATTTCTCAGGATTGGTGTTAGGTGACTTCTCAGATAAGTTTGAAAAGTTCATGAAAAATGAATTAGAGGAAATGATCACTTATGCTGGAAATCCCAGATACTTACTATACGGAACGGACTGGCCTATTTCAAACATGAGTTCCTATCTCAACTTTATGAAACAATTGGATCTCCCAGAGGAAAAAAAAGAGATGATCCTTTGGAAGAACGCAGCTGAGCTTTTTAAAATTGATGTCAGCAAGTTATAAATCTAGACAAGCTAGGTCACTTTTGATCGCACTGGTTATAAACGTTTGCACACAACTGGTTGATCCGAAGTATAGACTGACTGATTAGCAACTGTAGCTTCTATAGGTGACCGAAGCTTATTGTCGGGAAATTAGTTCCGACACCAAATGAGGGAGTAGTCCTTTCTTCTCATTTCTTTCTTTTCTATCTTATCTGTCCAATCCATTTCTTATGAACCAGACCCTACCCTTACCCTTTTTTTTAATTCTTCTTTCGCAGTTGCTGTATGTCCCTACCTCTTTCGCCCAGCGCGAACAAGTTCTTAATCAAATTCAAGTACCCCACGATTATTACTTCAGGGAAATGTACCTCCCTCAGTTGACTACCGGACCGAGTTCAGTCACTTGGTCGCCCGATGGAGAAGAAGTAGTATATAGTATGGGTGGGTCTTTGTGGCGTCAAAAAGTTACTGAAAATACTGCCATACAACTGACCCAAGGGCCTGGTTATGACTATCAACCTGATTGGTCTGGGGATGGAAGTTTAATTGTCTTTGCCCGGTACTTAGGAAATGCTTTGGAACTTCAACTACTGGATCTCTCCAATAATAAAGTCACTCCCCTTACTACGAATGGAGATGTCAATCTGGAACCAAGATTCTCGCCCGATGGATCTCAACTGGCGTTTGTCTCTACCCAAAACACAGGACACTTTAGAATCTGGATTGGCACTTTAAAAAATGGCAAACTGGAAAGTCAACCTCTTTCTAATGAACGCGAAACTAAAACACCGCGGTATTACTATAGCCAATGGGATCATCAGCTCAGTCCTTCCTGGTCTCCAGATGGCAGGCGGTTGGTTTTTATTTCCAATCCGGATAACATCTACGGAACAGGTTCTATTTATACTTCAGAAATTAGCAATCCCGATCAACTCACATTAATACAAAAAGAAGAAACCTCCTGGCAAACGAAACCCGATTGGTCTCCTGATGGTAAAAGAATAATTTATGCCTCTTATTTAGGAAGGCAATGGCATCAGTTGTGGATTACCACCGCAAAAGGAAATGGTGACCCTTACCCACAGACCTACGGAAAGTTTGATGCCACCAATGCCCGATGGTCTCCTGATGGCAATCGGCTTGCCTATATATCTAACCAAGACGGCAACACAGCCCTGTGGATTCAGGAAGTATTGGGTGGAAAAACTTATCCTTTAGCCATACAAAAAAGAAATTACCTCAATGCACACGCCAACCTTACACTAAAAATTGTTGATCAAGGGGGAAATGAAGTGGCCGCAAGAGTTTCAGTTACAGGATCAGATGGTAGAAGTTATGCCCCTGACGATGCGTGGATGCATGCTGATGATGCATTTGACCGGACAAAACAGACTTTTGAAAATCATTACTTCCATACGCAAGGTACCTCGTTGTTAACACTACC
>JBATLM010000061.1:0-2819 GCA_049289315.1 Cyclobacteriaceae bacterium | reverse complement strand
ACTATATGCTGCGTTTACTATTGGGTTGATCACTTCTATTTTAGGAGGTAGGCCTGGAATGATCTCCGGAGCTACAGGTGCCGTGGCGGTGGTAATCGTGGCTTTGGCCAAATCACATGGTGTAGAGTACATCTTTGCCACTGTAGTCTTAGCGGGACTGATTCAGGTCACGGCTGGTTTATTACGATTGGGTAAATTCATCCGGTTAGTACCGCACCCAGTTATGTTTGGTTTTGTCAATGGTCTTGCCATTGTCATCTTCTTATCCCAATTGGATCAGTTTAAAGAAATGGGGCCAGCAGGCATTCTGCATTGGATGGGTGGCGCTTCCTTATGGGTAATGCTTGGGTTAGTATTTCTTACCATGCTTATCATTTGGGGCTTACCTAAATTAACAAAAGCCATACCCTCCTCATTGACAGCCATCCTGGTGGTGTCTGCCATCGTAATTGGTTTTAGCATTGATACAAAAACTGTGGGTGATATTGCTTCTATTCAAGGAGGCTTCCCTCCTTTTCATATTCCTAATTTGCCCTTCTCTTTAGAAACGCTGTCGATCATTTTTCCTTATGCACTCATTGTTGCGGGCGTAGGTTTGATTGAAAGCTTATTGACTTTAAATCTTATTGACGAGATTACTGAAACCCGTGGACGCGGTAACAAAGAAGCGGTAGCACAAGGTATCGCTAATGTAGTAACAGGGTTCTTCTCTGGTATGGGAGGTTGTGCCATGATCGGTCAAAGTTTGATTAACATATCATCCGGAGCTCGAGCCAGACTGTCGGGAATTGTTGCTTCGGTAATGCTACTGGTTTTTATCATGTTTGGCGCCAACCTGATTGAACAATTGCCCATGGCGGCATTGACAGGTCTGATGATCATGGTAGCCATAGGCACCTTTGAGTGGGCGAGCTTGAGAACATTTAGGAGAATGCCTAAGTCAGATATTATCGTTATGCTTACAGTAACCTTAGTGACCGTATTTCTGCACAACCTGGCGTTGGCGGTATTAATAGGTGTGATCATCTCCGCGTTGGTATTTGCCTGGGAGAATGCCAAGCGCATACGTGCCAGAAAGTATGTAGACGATACGGGTATAAAGCACTATGAAATTTTTGGTCCGTTATTTTTTGGATCTGTTTCTGCTTTCAATGAAAAGTTTGATGTACTGAATGACCCCGATGAAGTGATCATCGATTTCTCTGAAAGTCGTGTTGCTGATATGTCGGGTATTGAGGCACTCAATAAAATCACCGAGCGTTACAACAAGGTAGGTAAGAAACTACACCTCCGACACCTCAGTGCAGACTGCCGGCTATTATTGAAAAATGCTGATGACATTATCGATGTAAACATTTTAGAAGACCCAACTTACAAAGTGGTTGTCGATAAAATCTAGTAAAGTTACCTGAGGGCATCTTCCTTGGTTGTGTTGTGATCACTGTCGGCTTTACATTTTACTTTCTACCGACATATCAATATATTCACAGCACTTAAACCTCTATTATGAAAATACGAATACTATTCCTGCTTGCCCTAAGCGCATGCACGGCACAGTTGTTACAGGCTCAGGAAATCACGTTTGAACAACTACAAGAAATTGCCATTGTTGATCAGAAAGTAATGATGCCTATGCGCGATGGTGTGAGACTGGCCACGGATATCTATCGTCCTAAAGGAGATAAGAAGGTACCGATTATTTTCTCAAGAACACCTTATAATTTTAACACCTGGGGAGATGGGGAAGAGCGTACCCGTACTTATCAAACGGCTTTCGATGCCGTGTCGCGAGGCTATGCATACGTTGTACAAAATGAAAGAGGGAGGTTTTTCTCAGAAGGAGAATGGGACATTCTGGGCACGCCCAAAACGGATGGCTTTGATGCTTTCTCCTGGATGGCCAAGCAATCGTGGTCGAATGGCAAGATTGGAACATTGGGTTGTTCATCTACCGCTGAATGGCAAATGGCTGTGGCTGCTCTTGACCATCCCTCTCATGGAGCTCTTGTTGCGCAAGGATTTGGTGCAGGCGTAGGTCGTGTAGGCGAGTTTTACGAACAAGGGAATTGGTACCGGGGCGGAGCTACACAAATGTTATTCATCTCCTGGCTCTATGGCACTCAGAACGACCAATTCAGACCGATGTTTCCGAAAGACATTACACAATCTGATTTGCAACGTGTGCAGCGGTGGTTTGACCTTGCTCCTGAAATGCCCAAGGTAGACTGGTCGTACGGACTTAGTCACCTGCCCGTAAAAGGTATCCTTGAAAATGTAAATGGCTCAAAAGGGGTTTTTGATAAGATGGTAGTGCGCAAGCCCAACGATCCTGCCTGGTTCGAAGGAGGCTTATACCATGACGACAAATCAATTAACGTCCCTGGCTTCTGGTTCGTGTCGTGGTACGATGTGTCATCAAGCCCCAATCTTACCTTATTCAATCATGTGCGCAGCAATGCCACAAGTCCTGAAGTGGCAGACAACCAGTATCTGGTGATTGCCCCTACTTTGCATTGTGCTTACAAACGTGCCACTGAAAATACAGTTGTAGGTGAACGAAGTGTAGGCGATGCCCGCCTTGATTATGACGATCAGATTTACAAATGGTTTGACCTTACCCTAAAGGGAGAAGACAACGATTTTAAATCCACTACACCAAGGGTTCAGTACTATACCATGGGCAGCAACAAATGGCAATCTGCAGACACCTGGCCTCCCAAAGGTGCGGTGATGACAGACTTTTATCTTACCAGTAGCGGAAAAGCCAATACAAGAAATGGAGATGGACAGCTGGTCGCTAAAGCTTCCAGTAAGGATGT
>JBATLM010000060.1:0-19168 GCA_049289315.1 Cyclobacteriaceae bacterium | reverse complement strand
TTAATGTTAGGGTCCTGGGTTCGAGCCCCAGCGGGATCACGTTTTATAATTAAAGAAGCCACTCATCTATCGTTGAGTGGCTTTTTTTTGAATGGGACTTCGGGATGATGTGTAATTCCTTTACTGTATTACGCATGCCCCGCCTGCACATGCAGCTTCTGCCTGTAGGTCTGTGGCATCATCAGGTTCGAAAATCATGGCCAGATTGATATTCCTCAAAGATTTTTCCAGCTCATCGTACCTTTCCTGGCTGATATCCTCAAATGGAGGTTGCTTATAATTTCCATTATCATAAGGGAGAACGCTCAAACCGTTGTATGAGGCCTTGTTTTCCCACATCCATTCTCCCACCTCTTTCCATTCATTTTCTTTTATGGATACTGTAGCAGACACGTTATTGGCATTGTAACCCAGCCTATACCCGTTGCGTACCCACTGGGTATTAAAACTTTTAACTCTTTCAAGCATGTCCATTGCACTCTCTGTTCTCAGAGTGCTTCCCTCAGGAGCTTTTTGGGGAATGCACACTATTGCTTGTTTGCCATTGAGCAGATCTTCTTCAAGTAGCTCAGGGTGATTGTCACGCAAGTACTCATACAGTGCTTCATTCTTTCCAATTCTCATCCTTCTTAGGTAATAATCGTTATGCCATGCATGTATGCCGGATGATGTACCAAGCACTAATGAACTGGTACCCGATGGCTTAATGGTGGTGCAACGAGCGGCAAACTCAATCCCGATTTTTGCAGTAACCTCTACGTTGATGTGCTTTACTTCATCGGCTGCTTCCAATAAATCCAATTTGGCCACCTTGCCACTTGCGATACCAGTCATGCCTACTCCGATAAGTGCATCTTGCTCTGTTGTTTGTTTCCAAATTTCGCGGAGGTAATGGAAGTCTGTAAACCCTGCCTGAAGCGTGCCCAAAAAGCCAGCTGCTCTGGCACGCGCATTTAATTCTTGCTGAGTGGCAACATCTGAAACATTGATTTCGCACAAGTTGCAAAATTGAAATGGACGAAGGGCTATTTCGCAGCAGGGATTAGTGCCCCAGTCGGGGTGGTTGGTAAAGTAGAATCCAGGTTCACCAGTTCCTGATAGTTCAATCTTCTTCCACAGTTCAAAAAATTCCCCTTGTGTAGTTTCCTCTCTGGGTAGTACCGCTGAGTTGTTAGCTCTACCACGTTGTTCATTAAGTTCCCACCAGTTCCCAAATTTGCATGTAAGCATTTCATCATCATCCGAAGAGAACAATGAAATCATTGCAGACCTCCTGATACCACCAGCCAAAACTGCATTGGCGATATGACACATCAGGTCATGACATTCTAGAGAAGATAATTGTTCTCCATCCTTTTTGCGATCTAAAATCGCAGTTAAATGGACATGACATACTTTAAGGGGTTCTGGCCCAGGTGCCTTACCTCCGGCAGTCACAAGCCTCGCACCTTTCGGTCTGATATCTGAGTAATCGAAATCAGGTAATGCTTTGCTTTGCCCAAAGTAAGCTTTCATGATCATCTTAATTGAATCGGCCCAACCCTCGAGGCTATCTCCAATTAAAAACCGTCTTTGCTTTACTGCTTTTTTTATAGGAGGCATCTCTGATATATGGTGTTGTTGCACGGAAAAGCCTACTCCAGTTCCTCCTAATAAGAGAAACATAGCTTCTGAAAAGGCCCTTATGTCATCTACAGGCAGGTAGGCACAGTTGTAGATGCGACTGTTGTTTCTAGCAATAGATGGACCGGCAAATTGCATTGCACGCATGGAAGGCAGCACCTTTTTTTCTACTACCCACTTCATATTCTCATGGATTTCTTCTTGTAGTTGCGGGTACTTTTCAACCATCATGGTTTCATATCGTTCACATATTTCCGGCCATTGCTCACGCCTTTGTAGTTCAGGGATATAACGTGCGTACTTCATGTAAATGACTATGTCACTTAAGATTTCCTGATTGAGTTCCATGGGTTGTTGGGTTTAAGTTTAAAAAATGGATGATAAATAACGCGCATTGATTTTATTCGTAACACCCTGCCTCTCTTTCTAGCTTCAGTGCAGCGGGGTATAGGATATTGTTTTCTATGGTTAAAATATTTTTTAATGTAGTTTTCAAAGTTTGTAGCTGTTGATACAAAGTATTAAAAGACTGACTAGTGTTTTTTGGAACTTTGAAGTTTCGGCTTGCCTTTTGAATGTCCTTCATACAATCAAAAATTATTTCATGCTCAGCTTTCATTACTTCAACAGGATATAATAGATGGAATAATTTATTTTTATGAGTTTGATCTTTACGTGAATTGGCAATATTTTGTATAGCTGGAAATATTATCGCTTCTTCTGTATACACATGTCTTTCTAATTCTTCTCTAAGTTCATCAAATGATGCTTTGATTTTGTGTAGCTCAATTCTGCTTTTGCCATACTGAGCTACGACACGGTCAAGTGTTGTTTCAATTTTTTTAACCAGTTCTTTAACTTCAGCATGTTGCACTTGATGAAGTGAATGAGCCAACTGATCGGGAGCCCAGGTCGTAATTTCTGGTTGTGGGTGACTTGTGTGGAGGATACTGACCAATTCTCTTTTTACTATTGCACTACAAATCCCACTTCTTTCACAGGCCTCTTCGAATTCCACCCGTTGTCCAAGTAGCTGGATCAGATGAAATTTTTCCAGCACCTTACTTGTAGTAGGGTCAATGTTGAAAATATCGTCTACTGTCATTTTTATGAAAAATTTTCACTAGCCCTTTCATTAACAATAATAAAGGATAAAATAGTCTTTTAATAACCAAAGAAGTAAAAAATTATAATTATTGAAGACAAGACACTATGAAGCCTATCTATAGGAGATTAGCCGTTGTAATCAATCTTTTGAGAGGGATATCAAGTGCTGCAGGGCCTCAATTTCTTCCTGTTTTTTAGTGAGGCCTTTTCTAGTTTTTGTAAGGGGTTCTCCTTTTAAATTGGCCAACTCTAACGAAAGTTTGTACATCAGCTCCTCTAAAGCCTCCAAAAGAAGGGGACGGTATTTTTGATCGACTTTTATCATTGCAGAATGAATTTTTGGTTTGCAGCTATTTAGCAATAATCTAAAAGTCCATATTTAAGCCCTCTCTAAAAATGATTTTGATCAGTAGAAAAAAAGATTGAAGTCATTTGTAGATTAATTTCTAGCTATTGAACACAACGGGACTGGTCTTTGTTAATTCTAGCATGGCACGTAATGCACATGCTGCCTTAGTTCTGATCTTTTCAGGGACGTTAACTTCCGGAGTTTCATGAATAAGACAAGATTCTAACTTTTCCAATGTATTCATTTTCATGTATGGACACTCACTACAGGCACAAGTATTATCTTCAAAGGAAGGAGCAGGGATAAGCTGTTTATGAGGCACTTCTAATTGCATTTGATATAAGATTCCAGCTTCTGTGGCCACAATATATTGCTGATGTTCATCACTCTTTACAAAATCGATCATGCCTTTTGTGGATCCGACATAAGAGGCAATGCGCAGAATATGAGGTTGTGATTCGGGATGGGCAATAAACTTAGCATCGGGATAAGCAGCATTAAGATCAAGAATTTTGTCAATGGAAAAATTCTCATGAACAACACAACTTCCATCCCACAAGATCAAATCTCTCCCTGTTTGTTCAATCAGGTATTTTCCAAGATTGATATCAGGAGCAAAAATTATGGGCTTATCGGTTTTGATGGAATTAATGACTGCTTCAGCGTTGGATGAAGTGCAAACGATATCACTCATTGCTTTTACCTCTGCACTGCAATTGACATAAGTGACGATGGGGGAGCCCGGATGAGCCTTTATAAATTCTTTGAATTTTTCTGGAGGACAGGAATCTGCCAGAGAACATCCTGCATCCGTATCAGGGAGTAGTATTTTACGAGAAGGGTTGAGAATCTTTGCCGTCTCCGCCATAAAGTAAACACCTGCTACTACAATAATATCAGCTTGTGATTGAGCAGCATGTTGAGCCATTTGCAAACTGTCACCTACTATATCGGCAACCTCCTGGATTTCAGGTGTCTGATAATAGTGTGCTATAATAATTGCGTTTTTCTTTTTTTTCAACCTTAGGATTGAATTGCTAAAAGTCTGTATATCAATGTTTGCTGACACCCGTATTCTGATTTATGACTGGTCTAAACTTTACATTCAAAATTATAAAAAAGGATAAAATTATCTTTATATATCGTAAATTTGTTTACTAAAACCAATACTCTTGATTATGGATAGTAAGCCTATCGTCTATTCTTGCTCTGGGTGTTCCAGTGCTGCACAAATGGCCAACTATTTGGCTATTCAATTGGACCGAAGCGGGTATGCAGAAATGTCGTGCATCGTTGGGGTAGGAGGGAATGTAAAAAAATTGGTTCACACCGCTAAGTCAGGGCGTCACCTTATAGCTATAGATGGTTGTCCACTGGCATGTAGTAAAGCCTGTTTACGAAATCACAACCTGGATCCTGATGTGCACATACAGTTAACCGACTTGGGTATTAAAAAAAGGCAAGGTGTGGATTTTGATCTTGCGGATGCTAACCAGGTTTTAGCACAGGTACAAACACAACTGACTGAATATTTTTGCAAATATGAAAAAGACAAAAACACCTTCGCAATCCAGAACAATTAAGACGGAAGTAGTTTGCCCCAATGATACTAATCCAATGGGTATTTTGCAGGGTGGAAGACTTGTACAATGGATGGATATAGCTGCAGCCGTGTCAGCGCAAATTCATGCTGAAAAAATTTGCGTGACCGCATCGATAGATAAAGTGAGCTTTGAAAATCCGGCATTTGTTGGAGATGTCATTACCATTGAAGCGAAATTGACGCGCGTATTTACACGATCTATGGAAATATTTGTGAGTGCCTGGTCGAGTAATATTTTAAGGACCAAACATCTTTTGATCAGTGAGTCTTATTTTACTTTTGTTGCACTTGATGACAATGGTAGACCAACGGCTGTGCCTCCTGTCAAACCTATTTCGAAAAAGGAAATTGAGTTATTTACTTTGGCTGGTAAGCGGAGGCACAAGCTGGTGAAGTGATAATCACTTTTACTTTCTTCTATTGATTTTTAAAAAAGTCTTTCCCTTAGACAGTTCATGTGTCAAATCCTGAACCGTTTTCCCCTTCATGGTATCCCGTACGTGATCTTTGTATTTTTTTACCTCGTGGTGAATAGGACATGGAAACTTGTCCGAACACTCTCTTAATCCGAGGGTACAGGTATGCAAAACATCCTCACCATCAATAGCTCTTATTATTGAGTATAGTGGAATGGGCTTGGCATTCGGTTCGAGAAAAAAACCTCCGTTTGGTCCTTTAATGGAAGAAATTATTCCTTCCCGAGATAGCGTTTGAAGAATTTTGGCAGTAAAGGGTTCGGGCGAATCGATTTCTTTGGCAATTTCTTTGATCCCCAATCGCGACCCGTCAATACTTTTTATTGATATATATAGAGTAGCCCTGATGGCATACTCGCAAGCCTTTGAAAACATAATGCGTATTTGATGTAAGCTAATTAAAAATTATGTAAACGAAAGACTCAAGCTTCAATGGCTACTTTTGCGCGGTACCCTGATAATAATTCTGAGAGTTGGTCTTCAGCTTCGTCAAGGCTTTTATTAATCTTATTCTCCAATGATGCAAACTCATCACTTAGCTTCTCCGAGAGATTACGATAATAGGTAATACCGTTAAGTAGATTGCTGTGGAAATTTTCGATATACGTGTGTTTCTTTTTATCCACCGGAGCCTTACTCTCCGCCAGCAGTTCCTTCCAATAGTTGATGTAAAGGTAAAGTTCCTTGATGAACATATGAGGTCGACCAATATGCTGAATGATATTGGTTCGACCATAGATATGATCTACCATTGTTTTCAGGGATACAATTTTATTAAAGTATGCAATGTTTGGCCCCGGACAGATATTAACGGCTTCAAGCTTTTTAAATGGCTCAACTTTGTATTCTTTAATAGCTGCGTTGCTTAAACCAATACATAAGCATTCCTTGTCAAGTACTTCTTGTACCTGTTTTTTGCATTCATCTTCTGGCAAGCCTAGCTGATTCAGTTGTTCAATTTTCCTTGTTTGATAAACCCGCGAAGCGGTACAAATGGGCTCTTTAGTAAATTCAGTATTAGAGACCAAATATTTTTCAGTACAAGGGCTTCCAGGTTTCCCTTTAGCAATGCGATCTAACTTTTCTTTTTCTCCTGAAGTTCCCATTAGATAATGAAAGCGTACTCCCAATGGAGAGTTTTTACTAAGTATGACATCTTTCTCTTCGGCCCTACTTAATAGCTGTAAAGTTGGCTCGTCCACTGTGGTAGCTTCTGGTACTAATAGAAAAGGTGTGCCCCACCCAGTGGTGTCTACTTCATAATATTTATTCAATAGAGCACTCTCCTCAGGAGTACCGATACCCCCTTGAACAGTAATCTTTAGCGGATGGGGTTTTTCAAACCCTATCGATCCCTTCGACTTTAGCGATTGATTATATATTTCAAATAACGTGGAGGTTAGCTCTTCTTTGTTGGTTTTAAATTCTTCCAGAATAGGACCAATTAAATAGCCATCAGTGGCAAATGCATGCCCCCCACAATTCAACCCTGATTCAATTCTGAATTCGCTGACCCAAAGCCCTTTCTTAGCTAACATTTTTCCTTGAATGAGTGCAGAGCGATAATCAGAAACTTTTATAATTATTTTTTTTTCAAAGTGTCCACATGAATCTGCGTTAAAGGCATCGAGCTTCTCCATGTAACTGAAAAGTCGAGGGTTCATTCCTGCCGACAACACAACAGATGAGTTGGTTAAAGTACTATTGATATAACCTCGCATGGCAGACACAGCATCGGAACCATCTTCAATGGGTTTCCCATCTTTGTCAAGGTTATTTTTATCCAGCTTTGTCATGATATTGACGTCTATACTCCCAGCTTGAATTTGCATTTTTAACCAATCTTCCATCTGATTGATATCCTCAGGGTCAGTGAGATCATCCATTAAATGGTAAATCTTTTTTAATTCACTGGTATCGGGCAGCATTTCAAAATATTTAGTGAGCTCACTTTCCGGTTCAAAAGTGGAGGTTTGTAATATTTGGATTTGATGCTTTACAATCCTGTCAATCAGGTTCAAATAGTCAGTTATTCTTTTTGCTCGGTAATCTGATTCACGGGAGCTGATTGGAGTGTAGGGTTCGCCATTTATTTTATAATAGTGGCTCCTCATTTTCTCTACTAGATTATCTTCTATGATGGAAACTACTGATGATATACCGAAACGCGCTACTTTGATGGGAGTATCAATAGTATATGCCAAACCCATAACAGGGATATGAAAGGAATGAAGTGGAACAGATTGCATTTTTTGAAATTGAAGTTTAATAAATAATGAGCAAAGGTATTATAAATAAAGATAAAAAAGTCTTTTAATATCCTTTCCATACTAAATTGTGCTTATTCTATCCAGTTTTATGATTTGGGTCATTAATAAGGGAGTTTTGGGCAAATAGGTGTAATATTCTTTTATTGGGTGGGTGGAATCTAAACCTTAAAGAAATAATGCGGAATAAAAATGAAATTCTCGATTAAGTTATTTTTTTTACTTTTTGCCTTTAGTAATCTGATTTTGGGGATGATCTCGGGTTTAGGTCGAGTGGGGTGGGGAGTTCCTTTGCCTGAGATCTATGTTCATCATGGAGTCATCATGGTGGGAGGCTTCTTAGGAAACTTAATCGCATTAGAAAAAATTATCCCACTGAGGGACTATAGATTTTTTATTGGCCCACTTTTAAGCGCATCCAGTATAGTGGTCTTTATTGCTGGTGAATTTCAGTATGCCTTGGTAATGATAATTCTGGCAAGTTTAGTATTGCTGGTTGTTTATGCGACTTACTTGAAAAGGCAATACAGTCTCTATTTGCTCCTTGCGATGATTGGAGCGATATGTTGGTTTATCGGCAATGTTCTACTCTTGTGGAAACGTTTTTATCCGATGGTATTTCCCTGGTGGATGGGCTTTTTACTTTTTACAATTGTTTCGGAAAGGCTAGAATTGACCAAGTTCTTGCCAGTTTCACAAAAGAACAGAAATGGCCTTGTTATCCTCTTAAGTGTTTTTATGGTGGGTATCATACTTCCTTTTCACGGAATAGGTATTTATGTAACGGGTCTGTCTTTAGTATTCATTAGTGTTTGGTTGATGCGGCATGACATTGTTCGGCTAACAATAAAAAAGGAAAGCTTGGTAAGGTTTACGGGCATCACATTGTCATGTGGATATATTGCCCTGTTGCTTGAAGGAGTTTTTCTATTTGCATTACGCGATACTGCTTTTGGCTACGATATTGTGGTGCATACTTTTTTTCTGGGTTTTATATTTTCAATGATTTTTGCACATGGCCCGATTATTCTTCCGGGTGTTCTTGGTCTTACTGTGAAACCGTATCATCCTTTCTTTTACTTTCCGCTTATTACTCTTTACGTTTCTTTAATTATCCGTATAGCAGCAGATGTAATGCTGATACCCTTTTTCCTACGTGCAATAAGTGGATGGGTTTCCTTTGCGAGTATTTTACTTTACTTTGTTTTATTGTTGATAAGTACAGTGCAAGCTCTTCGCAATGCAAAAGTTGATTAAACTTCCTTTGGCGTTTCTCTTCATTGCCTCAGTTGTAGGCCTTGTTTTACGATGGCATTATTTTCACCCGATTGTTACGTTTCAATACCCTTATTGGTTACATACACATTCACATCTTATGTTTTTGGGTTGGGTATTCAATGCTTTGTCTATTGCATATGCACTTTGTTTCATACCTGAATCCTCTCAAAGAAAATATAAAATAATGCTTTATGCACTGAACCTCTTGGTTTTGGGGATGCTGGTTGCTTTTCCATTACAAGGGTATGGTGTTTATTCTATTGCAATATCAACACTGCATACTTTCGTTGTTGTTGTTTTTAGCATTCAATTTTTTAAGGACACCAAGTCGGATAGGCAAAATATTGCCATTTGGTTTGCCAGGACATCACTACTATTTTTCCTTATTTCAGCAGTTGGTCCGTTTGTAGTCGGAGCGCTCGCAGCAAATGGAATGGGACAGTCAGATGAATATCATCTTGCCGTTTATTACTATCTGCATTTTCAATACAATGGCGTTTTCACGTTTGGCGTTTTTGGTTTACTATTTCATTTATTAGAGCAAAGAGGAGTAGGTTTTGATTTGAAGGAGGCATCAAAGTTTCGTTGGCTACTTTTCGCGGCTTGCTTTCCAGCATATGCCCTTTCTACCTTATGGACGAGTCCTCCGCCAATTGTAAATTGGATTGGGTTTGTCGCGGCAATTGCGCAGTTAGCCGCTTTTTATTATTTCTTAAGATCAGTACGAAATAATTGGGCGGAGATTAGAAGGGTGGTCGCTTTATCTTCTCGCCTGTTGTTGATGGTTGCGCTAGTGGCATTTGGTCTTAAACTACTTTTACAGCTCCTTTCAGTTTATCCTTCCATCGCCTTGTTGGCTTATGAAGTTCGTTTTTATGTGATTGCCTATTTACACTTAGTATTAATAGGAATGATTTCTTTGTTTTTAATAGCGTGGTACGTGGAATGGAATTTGGTTCCAATAAACAAGCTGAACGTTTACCTACTGCTGATTGGCTTTATTAGTTCAGAACTGGTGATGATCAGTGTAGGTCGGTGGCCTGGTTTATTTAATACTCCAAAGTGGATGGTTATTACATCCGCTGTGATGGTGATAGGGGTTGCGGGAATAATTAATAATTTTTTATCTAACTCTAATGGTAAGAAGGTATCGATTTAATCTGTAAGTACTTCTTAAGGATACTACTGGGCTTTTTCAAACCTTCCTGTTTGTTCTTTTATTTTTATTCTAAAAGAGCTAGGTACGTCTTGTCGAACATAAGGGACTACTGTTTCACCTGTTGAAATTGGACCGATTCGATCACTAAGAATCTGCATGGCATCTTCTTTGGCTGCATTGCTTTCAAGCTTTTCATACTCGCCCCATAAGATTACACACCTCCAGCTGTTCATGTTTTCAATTTGGTCTACCTCAAAACATACCTTTGGATTCTTATTCATCATATCAATTTTCATCCCATCTTTAGAATGGCAGTAAACGTAGCCGTCTTTGTACGCATAGGTGATAGGAACCAGGTATAGCTTTTCGTCTGCGTAACACGCCAGTCGCCCAATTACTTGACTTTGAAGTACATTGACGATTTGATTGTTGTTCATTTTTCCTAACATGCTATTTTTATTTATGTGCCTTTCGCCTGTAAAGTTAACCAATGATTATCCTTATTTCATGACATTGATCATTTAGGATTCGATTAATTCAGAACCTAAACTCTACTGTGGAATAAAAATTTCTACCTGGCCTGGGAATACCCCCCCAATCCAGGTGTTCTCTGTAGTAGGTGTCAGCAAGATTTTCTATGCCTAAACTGAAATTCCATTGACCCAAACGATTTTTGGTATGGTAGCCAGCTCTTATATTGAATATCGAGTAGTCAGGTGTATTCTGTTCTCCAAAATTTTCACTTACATGTGTCTGGGCCAAAGCCCCTTCCCATTCCAATTGCCCGCTCAATTTATTTTTTTCAATTCGGAGTGAAGTTACATTCTTGAAGGCGGGGATAAAGGGAAGTGGATCTCCTGCAAAGGTTTCCGCCCGAGTGCCTTTGAAGCTAGTAATAAGCTGAATATTCTTCACTGGAGAGATCAGGGCAGACAATTCAGTACCCCAGAATTTGGTGCTCGATATATTCTCATACACCTTTACGCCATTGGCACCGGGCGTCATGGCGTCAAGTTGGGTGTCAACATACGCCAGTATATAATTGGGGTTGTATTGATAAAAGGCTGTTCCGCTTAATTCCAGCCAGTCATTGAAAAATTCGATTCCAAAATCTGAAGCATAACTTTTTTCTACTTTCAGATGGGGGTTGCCCATGTAGTCATGAATGTCCTGCCTGTTGAATAAATAGAAGCCATACAATTCTGCATTGGTAGGAAGTCGTTCACCATAACCTCCGTGAAGCGTTAGAACGAAATTGTTCAACATCGGTTTTCTTGCTGTAGCGTTTATCGATTTTGTTACCTTTTTAGTAGATGAACTGAACTCTGGGTAAAAAACGTACAATTGATCTTTACCAAATCCTTCTTCAATGGTGGTATTGGAAACATCCAAACGCGCGTTGATGTTAACCTTTAACCGGCCTGGTAGTTTGATATCATCCGCAGCGTAGATACCAGATACGGTACGATAGGAAGAAGGCCATGTTTGCATGTACATGGAGGCACCATCACTAGGGTACATGACCATTTCAGCCAATACACGGTTGTGGTATATGTCAGAACGGATCTGGAGGGTATTATTATTTATCTCTCTGAGCTTGGCTTCTGCGTAAGCTCCATAGGTATCGCTCCATCCTGGCATATCCATGTGCATCAACACTTCGCGTTGTGAATCATCCATTTGATGGTATACCTCATTGGCATATACCTTAGCTTCCAGGTTTTTTAACCACCCTGAATCGGTATGGCGGATATAGGATAAAGCATAAATGGATGCCCTTGCTTTGCCCACATCCATGGGCAGTGCAGGGAACCCGAGATTTTTTCCCTCGTCAATCAGGAAGTTCGCTTTCAGTGTATCTCGTTTTATGTTCCACTTCCCAGCTAAAGAGAAGTTAGTTTTTTCGAATTGAGAAAAATTAACGGTCTGCCCCAGCCCATCTTTATAATTCTGACTTTTTCTATAGATAACGCTGGCCCGGTACGCACTATTTTGCTGCGAGAAATTGGCGTCTGCGAAATAGTTAATTCCATTGGAAACGGATTGGTATCCGGCACCTGCTCTACCCGTAATGCTTTTTTGATTCATCAAGGGTTCTGCCAATCTTAAATTTAGACTGCCTCCGATAGTGCTGCCCATTAAAGATCCATTTGTGCCGAGAGAGGCATCGATGCTTTTAAGGTTTTGTGGCTCCACATAAATCGTAACCGGATCCATCTTGTCAGTGCAGGCGCTAAACATGCGCATACCGTCAATGGTTACGTTAATCTGCCCTCCGGACATACCACGAATCACAGGCTCTTGTCCGTAGGCACTTCTTCGGATAAGATAAACTCCATTCATGCGTGATAGTATATCTTCTGTGTTGGCAGATCGGTTGGCACGATAAAAGTTCTGTAGTGTGTCTGCTTCTGTTTGTACGGATTGAATTACTACCTCCGATAGAATCCGGGTCTGTAAGGTATCCTGTGCTTGCACAACTGAAGTTGTAACTAATATTAGTAACGTATAAAGTAATATTCTCATTAGTCAATTGGTTGGCCGGGACCAGCCTTTTGTTGCTAATCCCGGAAACTCAACCTTTATCTTTAATCAATGTCAAGATCGAAATACAATTCTTTGGCCAGCTCACCTTTAGACAGGTTGAGATGGATGCGCCAATCACCTGTCATGGTGAAGTTTACTTTACCAGTGTAGTGTCCATTGCCTTTATGTGCTGGCGCCACGTTGTTAGGTGAGCCATGGCCCATAGATGGCATTTCCGGTTCCATGCCAATGGTAAAGCCAGTTGCGCCTGGGAATGATTCCATACTTTCTTTGGTATGAATCATCACTTCGAAATCGTTAACACCAACTTTTGGTTTTTCTGTAAAATGGTATGATACGAAATACTTCATGCCATCATCCGTAGCGAATGAATGCATTCTTGTTTTCTCTGGAGTAACCACATTCAGTTCCAACTCTACAAAGTCTTCAACATTCTTGAGCTGGTTTTGAACCATAACTTTCAATTTCCAGCTGCCGATATCAGTACCGGAAGGCATGATAAAATTAACAGCTCCTGGAAAAAGGGAGTTGACTGCCTTTTCCGAACTAGGGTTGTCTACGGGAGCACTGTGCTTCATGCCCGAAACCATGCTCATCATTGGGATGAATATTACCGTAGATTCGGTGATGGGCTCGTCTGTAGTAGCATCAGTTAATCTGGCGTACAAGGTATTGTAGCCAACGAACAGTTCGGTGTCATCGGCCCACACTTCTACTTTTGTGTTGGCATTGACGGCCGTTCCTTCGGCTATTTTGGTAAGCCCTTCAGTAGGGTTAATCTGTACTTCGTCATCCTCGGAACATGAAAAGGATAATAGTATAGTCAATATGATTCCTGTTGAAATCAGTCTTAGTTTCATGGTATAGTTATTTAAATATGAGATATCACAGATACGAAAGCCAATCATTAAATTGAGTGGCAGTGTGACCTCAACAGGGCGGGTGGAAAATGTCTTTAACCGGTTTATCGGGCCAATGAGTAAAGTATCCGGAATGAACGATAGCGGCTGTATTTACTTGTAAGGGTATGTGATTTGTAAATTGTACAAATCCAATGGGATATTCGGTAAGATTGATTTTCTGTAGGGGTGGTACATCGGGAGTTTGTTCAACTGGTGCAGCAGATACCCGCTTCAGTTTTTGCATCAGAATACATTTTCCGTTGCACGCCATTTCGGGTTTGTCCTGATTGATACACAGCACCTTAGCAAAGAAATCCTGATTGGCATAGTACTCCACCAGTGGGTGTATAGGTCTCAGCAACGCAATCCCATATAAAAGAATAAATGCCCAGCCAAATAGTATCTTCTTCACGGCATAAAGATATTTCTAATCCGATGTTGAAGTTATGATTATTGTCATATTAGCTAATAAACCGATCGGATGCTAGGGATTTATTTGATCAGCAATAATTGACTTGTCTCATGTGCGTGAAGCCAATGTTTCACCATTGGCGCTATAAATATATAGTCTCCAGGTAAAAGTGTTTCTTTTTTCTTTTCATCATTTTCAAAAGTGGTTTTACCTGTTATGCAAATTAATAGAGCCGGTACTTTTGTAATATGTTCTTTTACCTGCTGATCTTTAAGTATCTGCATGGCGCTAGTTGTTCCTTCTTCGCCCTTAAAAAAAGACTGTAGCGAAACTGGTTTTTCTGTGTTATGGATGTCTTTTATATTCATAATGGTTTATTTACCAATTCCCTTATTTAAAATAGTTGTGATAGGTATCGAGGTAAGATATTATATTATTTAATGCCTCTTCCGATGGAGTTTCAGATAATTTTTCGATATCGGCTTTTAGTGGAAGTAAGTAATTGTGCAACTGCTCATGTGATTCGCCCTTCATAGTGCATTTGTTAAGTACGTCAGTGAATTCTAAAAGTAAATTTTCTTGTAGAGAAACAACCGAAGAAGAAGGATTTGACTGAGCAGCTTCGATCATTTGTGTCATGTTTTCTATTCCCTGTGTAGTTTCAATATTGGCCATCCACTTATTTCCATTGTCTAATTGTACAAGATCGAGGGCATCGTGGTTGGCTTGTACTTCCTCACTTTGGTTATGTTCATCCTTTTGCTTTTCGGTTGAGCAACTCATACTGAAGAATAATAGGGTAATAGATAGAACAGTTATTTTTTTCATTTGATTATTAGTTATTGTGAGACTTTGTTTTGCTTTTGGAAGTGCTGCGCCATGCTAAAACAGCGAATATGGCTGTTAAGCTGATCCTAAAAATCATGGCCTTTACAGTTTGCTCTTCATAGACTCCTCCGGAATTAATATGAAATAGTAATCCGAAAAAGCTTAGGATAAGAGCCACTGTAGTAATAGTAAGTAAGCGTACAGTCCAGACTTTATCAGTGAATAGGCCATAGGCACTCAATAGGTATAGGAACCCTGCCATAAAATTGGTGACAACAATAAACAGCACGTAATTACCTTCCTTTTCTCTGATGCCAAAGAGGTCGAAGATCACGGAGCCACTCATGAATAGCGTTACGAAAGCAAACAGCACAAGTATGATGGAAGCAATTTTTGTTAGTTTCATATTGAGTTTAGTTCGTGTTAATTAAGGTGAGCAGGTTCGCCATCAACTTGTTTCCTTTTTGTTTGAGATCAAAAGCAAATCCTGACATGCGCCACTGTAGCATGTGCAACCTAAAACTACCCATGATGATGTGTACTAATTCTTCAGCTGATAATTGTTTGGTAAACTCTTGTTTCTGTCCCTCCTGAATGATCTTCATTAAATGTCCTTTAGTGACTTCCATTATTGCCGTTATTGCTTTGTTAGTAGATTTACTTTCTTCCAGCATGCCATCGGAAAAAATGGCAATAAGGAAGTGCGGTTTTTCACTGAAAAAATCAAATTGACTATTGAATAGGGCCTTGAATTTTTCTTCAGGTACTTTAACATCAGCCAGCAGGTTGGTAAACCGGTTGTCCATTTCATAAGCCAGGTATTTAAGCATGGTGAGAATTATATCTTCTTTATCTTTAAAATGACGATAGAGGGCTGACTCGCTAAAGTTCATTTTAGCGGCAAGGCTTTTTGTTGTTAATCCACTAATTCCTGATGTTGTCAGGATTTCACCCGCTGCTGCTATTATTTCTAATTGTCGTTCTTTGATTTCCATACTTAGGCTCTTAAGAAGTTGTCCAAATTTTTGGCCGTTCTATTTATTTAGAAAAGCTGAATACATCCATATCAATTTTTCCTGTGCTCTAATATAATCGCTCATCAATGCATTGGTTCCTTCGTCACCTGCCTCTTCAGACAACTGAAGGAGTTCCCGCTGTAGAGAAATAAGTGTCTTGAATGATTCTAGGATATTGGTAACTGCTTTTACTCCGTCAGATACTTGTTTACTTTCTTTAATGGTTGAAACATCAGCGTAATCAGAGTAGGTATGATTGGGAGAATGGCCAAGGGTAAGTATTCTTTCGGCCACCTCATCAATTTTCAAAAGTAGATCATTGTAGAGCTCTTCGAACTTCAAATGCAGTTCAAAGAATTTTTCTCCTTTGATATTCCAGTGATATCCACGAGTATTTTGATAAAACAGTGAATAATTTGCAAGAAGTACATTGAGCTTCTTGGCAAGTTGTTTTGCTTTACCGACTTCCAATCCAATTGCGTTTGTTGATTTCATTACAGTTTTGTTTTAAGTGTTATATTATTTTGTTGTAAGAGTGGTTTTCATTCTTAAGAAAGAGATTCCTAGCCAAAGCACTGAGGCTGTCATGGCAATTGCGCCAATCAGCACAAAGATAGGGGGCGCTCCAAAGTAGATTTCTGCCAGAATCCCGATAGGCATTAGCAATCCTGTAAGAGCCAACCATGAAATAGTTTTTACATTTTTCAGTTGAGATTCGAAGTGAATAAGTAAATACCCGATGAGGATATTGAGAAAAGCGAAAAGGTTACCGTGCACATGGGCTAGACGTGACTCAAAGTGCTTTCCAGAGGAATAGGAGGCCACCCATTCGTCCTTGCCTGGGGCAAAATCCCTCAGGTAGATCAATAGAAATCCATAAGCCATAAAAACTCCCATGGTGAGGAATCCAATGGCAATGTTGTTTTTACCTGTTTTCATGCTGTTTTAATTAGTTAGTGAATATTCACTAACTAATATACGTTAAAATTTAATAGAAGGTTCATCAAGGAGAAAAATAATTGGAATAACTCGGATGTTTATATCCGATATGAAATTCTGTTGTATATTGCGCTTGGATAATCACTTTTGCGATGTTTTCGAAATCCTGTGAATACGGAATTAAGGCAACAGCATTTATTGCAGTAGAGGCTGCTAAAAACAATAGGGTCAGCTTGAAGGCTATTGCGAATGCTATTGACTCTCCGGTGGCGTTTACCGCCAAGATTTTACAGCAGTTGGCTCGAACTGGAATAATCAACTCCGTTCAGGGTGCTACAGGGGGGTTTGAAATTGACCAATCCAAAATGGATAAAACAACGCTGAGTCAAATTGTTGCTGCTATTGATGGAGACAATATATATAAGGGATGTGGACTTGGACTAAGAGCTTGCAATGCCAGTAAGCCTTGCCCGGTGCATGATAAATTTGTCATTATCAGGGAAGAACTAAAAGATATGTTGGAAAACACCACTGTTCGGGATCTTGCATTAGGCTTAAAAGATGGACTTACTTACTTGAAGAGATAAAAAAAATTGAAATAAAATCGGATAAAAATGTCCTATTTGAAACAAAGAAAACCACAGAACTGACTTTGCTATTGTCACTCGAAGTGGCGAAAGTTATTCATATCACTTAATCAATAATAAAATGGAAAAGGAAAACTACTTACAAAGCTTGATAACTGCCACCCCCATGGAGGGAAGGGAGTTGGCCATCAAATTGGCGCGCAAGTCAATTGCAGCAATTCAAACAGATCCAGAAGTGAGAAAAAAATTAAGATCAGATTATGCCAATGATACAAAACAACTCATAGCGTCTGCAGAAGTGATTGCAATAGAATTTCAAACTATTGCAGCGGCAAACAATTATTGGAGATGAGTGGCAATTTTAGAAGTGGCGAGATATTCAATTAACAATCGTATTTAAAAACACACATTATGGAAAAGGTATTAGAAAGAACAATTGGAGAAATTGTGGCTGCGGACTACCGCACTGCTCAAGTATTTAAGGATCATAGAATAGACTTCTGCTGCAAGGGTAACCGAAGTATTGAGGAAGCAAGTAGAGAAAAAAAGATTAACATCAATCAATTGATTGAAGAACTGGAAGCCGCTCAACAGTTAACCACGACAGACACTTCAGATTTTAAAACCTGGCCGCTGGATCTGCTTGTTGACTATATTGAAAAAAAACACCACCGTTATGTGGAAGAGAAACTACCTATTTTGAAACAGTACTTACATAAACTTTGTCAAGTACATGGCGACAGGCATCCGGAATTGTTTGAAATTAATAATGAGTTTAATCAGTCTGCTGGTGAATTAGCAGCACACATGAAGAAAGAGGAGTTGATCTTGTTTCCGCATGTACGCAAAATGGTAATGACCAGAAAAAATAAAACTCAGTTAGATGTTCCTCACTTTGGCACCGTACAGAATCCCGTACAAATGATGATGAACGAACATGAGATAGAAGGTGATCGATTTGCCAGAATTTCAGAACTCACCAATGGTTATGCACCTCCGGCTGATGGCTGCACTACTTATCGTGTGACTTATGCTTTGCTGAATGAATTCGAAGAAGATTTGCATCTCCATATTCATCTTGAGAACAACATTTTGTTTCCAAAGGCAATCGAGATGGAAAAGCATCTATTTCCACAAGTTCAAGGTTAGTAAAAACTATGAATAGACCACCCCCTCTTAAACGCATAGATGAATTAGTCCCGCTAAGCCATGATCACCATCACGGATTGTGGCTTTCAATGAAAATAAGAACTGGATTTAAGAAGGGGGTTGAGCTAAACAGAATAAAAAAATACACTGATTGGTTTTTTGTGAACCACCTTTTGCCTCATTTTGAATTGGAGGAAAAATATGTCTTTCCCATTCTTGGGAATGAAAATGAACTTGTGAAGAGGGCGTTAAGCGAGCATAGAAAACTGTGTCGGTTGTTCTACGCTCAACAGGAAGTGGAAAAGAATCTTGTGCTCATTGAAGAGAAATTGGAAAGTCACATTCGGTTTGAAGAGCGAATTCTTTTTCATGAAATCCAAGAGGTCGCAACACAAGAGGAGTTGGAAAAGGTAGCAATTACTCATCAAACCACTACAGCTGACATTGTTGCCATTGACAGCTGGAATGATAGATTTTGGAAATGATATAGTTATTAACTGGATTAGCTTAATTCGTTCAGCTTTCCAGATTTAAATAAAAGCTTTCCAAGTCCATACTTGCCGCCTCCTGCGAGCAAAAAGAAAATGCCGAGAATAAAGTACAACAGCGCCTTTTCTTTTGATCCGAAAGGGTCGTCTGCGTGTCTAATAAAGCCAGCCGTAGCCATGGTGCATGCAATAAAGAAACCTGCCGGACGAGTAAATAAGCCAAGAGCTACCAATAAGCCACCAAAAAATTCCGATAACCCGGCCATCCATGCAAAGAATACAGGCATAGGGAAACCAAGCTTTTCTGTACCACCAATGAATCCTTCGGAAGGGGGCATTTTTCCAAGACCATGGCCAAGCGCCATAAATAGACCCGTGCCAACTCTTAATATTAATAATCCTACATCAGTATATGTCTTCATGGGTAGTGGTCTGGTT
>JBATLM010000059.1:0-13327 GCA_049289315.1 Cyclobacteriaceae bacterium | reverse complement strand
TAAACTGGGATCTAAATGGAGAGTGGGGTTGATGAATCTGCAAACAGAGGATAGACCTTCTTTGGGATTGCCCAAGCAAAACTATACGGTGGGAGTGGTTCAACGTAACATAGGGCTATCCAATATTGGTTTTGTAATGGTGAATAAAGAGTCGTTGGGTATTTCTGATTATGATCCTACGGCCTTCTATCATGAAAGCCTGGTGAAGGAAAATGTGGTAGGTACGGATACAACAAAAACATTGAGCCGATATAACCGGGTGTTTGGTGTGGATTTCAATCTAAGAGGATGGAAGAATAAATTAAGAGGTGATATGTACTACCATCGGTCTATCGATGCCGGAGTTAGCGATAAGAATTATTCCTTTGGAACTTTCCTGGGATACTATGGTAGAAATATCAGCGTACTAGTTGGTCAAAATGGGGCCGGAGAAAATTATAATGCGGAAGTGGGTTTTGTTCCCAAGTTGGGCGTGTTCTCAGGGTATCATTCTGGCTATGGCCGTGTGGAGGGCAGGTTGTTTCCGAAGAGCAACAAAATAGCCAACATGGGCCCCTATGCAGAAATTAATTTCACCAATATCTCCGGATGGAGAAACCGGGACAAGAGCATCAAGGCAGGTTATAAAATCAGTTTCTTCAACACTTCAAGTTTTGATGTGAGTGGAGAGAATACTTTTCAGCAATTGGCACGCAACTTCAACCCTATAGATAAGAATGTGTACGATAGCTTTTTGGAAGGCGAGTCATATAATTGGAATCGTGCGGTGGTTAGTTACTCCTCCGATCAGCGACCCCGTCTTACGTATAAAATTGGAGGAAGTGTGGGGTCGTTTTACAATGGAACCAACAATAACATTAATGGTGAGCTAAGCTATCGTTTTCAGCCTTATGGGAGCTTTTCAGTGCAATTTGACTACAACGACATCAGTTTGGCGGAGAATTACGGCAAAAAACAATTATTCCTGATCAGCCCTAAATTGGATGTTACATTTACAGATAAATTGTTCCTGACCGCTTTTGCACAATACAACGACTTTTCACAGAATGTGAACCTGAATACAAGGTTTCAATGGAGGTTTAAACCAGCATCAGATTTCTTTGTGGTATACACCGAGAACTACTTGTCCAGTAATTTTGTAAATAAGAACAGAGCCTTGGTGCTCAAGTGGACCTACTGGTTTAATCTTTAAAGGGGGTGCAGGAATGCCATCTTTAAACTATTTTTGTTCAGTATTTTGTTAGACTTTGATTGAAGAATAATGGCGTTTGGATTATTTAAGAAGAAGGATAAAAAGCAGGAGGGCGGTCATGGGCCACATTACCATGAACTCACTGTAAAAGATATTATAGAAGAAACAAAGGATGCTATCACCATCGTGTTTGATCATCCGGCCGAAAAGAAAATAAACTATCGTTCTGGCCAGTTTCTTACCCTCATTGTGCCTGTGGGCGGTAAAGAAGTGAGAAGGGCTTATTCATTGTGCTCTTCACCATTTGTAGATGATACACTGGCAGTCACTGTAAAACGTGTTGACAATGGACTTATGTCCAATCACCTTCCTGATAATTTAAAAAAGGGAGACAAGGTGAAGATCATGGAGCCGATGGGCCAGTTCGTTACCGATTACGACAAATCCAACAAAAGGCATCTTATACTTTTTGCGGGTGGATCGGGAATTACTCCTATGATGTCCATCATCAAAAGTATGCTTAATCAGGAACCCGAAAGCATCCTGTCGCTGATCTACTGCAACAGAGATATTGACAGCATTATTTTTAAAGACCTACTTGAAAAAATGCAAACTACTTTTGAAGGTAGGCTGCACGTTATTCATGTGTTGGACAACGCACCCATGAACTGGCAGGGGTACTCAGGATTGCTCAACGGAGAGATGCTGGCCAAATTGGTAGAGCGTATACCTGATTGGGGAATGGATAAGACTACTTACTTGATGTGTGGCCCTGAAGGGATGATGAAGAACGTAGACACTTTATTAGCAGCGCGTAATATTCCTAAGGAGAAAATATTCAAAGAGAGTTTTGTTCAGGGTACAATAGACAAAGAATCTAAAAAAGAAGAAGTTGCTCCTGCTGCTGATGAAGTAAAGGCGAGAGAGGTTACCATCAAATACGATGGAGAGGAGTACAAAATAAGAGTAGAGCCCGATAGCACCATACTGGAAACAGCTTTGGATCAGGGCATTGATCTTCCGTACTCTTGCCAAAGTGGGTTGTGCACAGCATGCAGAGGCAAAGCTTTATCTGGAAAAGTAAAACTGGATGAAGAGGAGGGACTATCTCAATCAGAAAGAGATGAGGGGTACGTGCTGACCTGCGTAGGTCATCCGCTCACCGATGATGTAGTTATTGAAATTGGCTAGCCCGGTAGATTAATCCACTCAACTGCTTTATCAAAAATCATTGCAGGGTCATCCACCAGTTCATCCGGTGTTAACTGACCTCGTTGGTCTGTTTCGTTTCTGTCCGCCAGAAAAGCAACCGTAAGATACAATACGGAACCATCAGAAAGAGAGAAGGTTTGATTTCCACCGGCTCTTCCGCAGGTAAGGGGTCCAAAACTGCGCGCATTGGTCTTGCCAATAAAGGTAATAGCTACTGCTTCAGCTGCGTTGGTGGTAGCATGATCCATAAGAACCGCAACTTTGCTGTTGGGGCTTAAAAGGGTATAAGGAAAACTAACTGCCACTACCGCAGCATCATCATATTTGGCGGCACCATCGCTGTAGCCGATCGCATTTTTTACATTATCACTATCAACGAAATATCCTGCTGTACCATTTCCTAATATCGGACCAATCCCTGCAATCATTGGCCACATGTTGCCGCCAGTATTTCCGCGTAAGTCGATGATCCAACCCTTAAGATCTTCTTTGTCCTGAGCACTGATCTCACCATGCATCTTTTCTGCGAAGACAGCTGCGCTTACACCTGTGTTGCCAAACGTTGGAATTTTTATGTAACCTATTCCATCAGGAACAATTACTTCAGGAGCAGCAGTATCTGTGCAGGGTGTGCTAAAGGTCAAGGGTTCTCCCAATCGGGTGATTAAAAAACTGGTCTGATCATTAATCATTTCAAGCGCTAACAGTATACTCTCATCGGCTTCGTCTGTGTTGGCAGCTGTGGTGCCCTTTTGTTGTACAGTCTGCCGAAATGAACTCCAGTCAATTGACTTGCGATTGATATGGTTTTGTTCCATATAATCAAGCATCTGATTGAGGTATTCTTCTACGGATGTTACCTTATAAAAAGGTTCTTGCGTAGAGCATCCGAATTGAATCAACGCCACTACCAATATACTTACGATCGATCTTTTCATGTTCTGTCTTCTAACTTGCAAAGCTAATTATTATTGCCAAGCAATTACTTCTACAAGAAGGGGGATTTTAACCTTACTTTACTTTTTGTAAAGTAAAACCGGCCAGATCAAGCGCAACTACTTGTCCAGCACTATTGAGCTGGAAAAGTGCGGTCATATCACCATTCCACTTTTTCTCCATGGGGCCTTTAAATGTGTCGAAGTTCCAATGTGACAGTGTAGCCTTGTGCATATTGTTGATGTTAGCCATCAATTGATTGTCAGAAGACGTTATGACTACTTCTCCTAATAGCTCACTTTGGTAAGTCCCAGTATAGCTGGCGATTGGTAATGAAGGCTTTGTGTTGGCAACTCGCTTTTCATCCTGCACTTTTTGTGCTGCTTCTCCTGCCTGGTTGAGTTCCGTATAAAGTGTTAGAAAATCGCTGCTCCAGTCAGTGGTGCCGCCAAGTGCGAAAAGATCGAATGCTTTATACATCAATGCATGTCGCACCTCTACATGATCGGTATTTCCAAATACATAGACAGCAATATTTTCCTCTGGTATCTGCCCGTGAATGGCGATAGAACCTGGAAGGCTTCCTGTATGGAAATTAACTTTCCTTCCTTTATAGTCGTGTTGAAACCAACCCAAACCATAAGAGGTAAAGTTGGGTTGGGTTAATCGTGCTGTAGGATAAAATTCATTGGGAGGAACAAGTGTATGTACCTTGGTCATCTCTTCCCACGTTTTTACTTTTATCAATCGACCGCCATCATATTTGCCACTGTCCAGCATAGCTTTTGTCCATTTGCTAATATCTTCAATAGAAGACCAAACTGATCCAGCTGGCCCGATGGCATCGGCACTCATGTCTTCAATCAACATATTCTTACCCTCCATTTTCACGTGCGGCTTGGTTCTATTGGTGTTGGGAGCTGCTTCCAGCGTAGGATAGGTGTTGCTCATACCCAGTGGACTAAATATTCTTTCTTTAACAAATTCTTCCCAAGGTTTTCCACTTACCTTTTCTATTACTTGGCCAGCAGCTAGGTAGAAGATGTTCTGATAAATAAAACTCGACCGAAAGGAATAAGTGGGCGCTACCAATCTCATTCTCTCTAGTATTTCTTCACTGCTAATGTCCATGTAGGCCCAAAGGAAATCAGTATTTCCTACACCACTGTTATGAAGAAAGAGGTCTTTGATTCTCATCTCTCTTGTTACGTAAGGATCATAGAGTTGAAACTCAGGTAAGTATTTAATAACAGGATCATCCCAATTTACCTTCCCCTCATCTACCAACATACCCATACAGGTTGCCGTCATCGCTTTTGTAGTGGAAGCACAAGCAAATAACGTGTTGTTGTCAACTGCATTGTTGGTATTCAGCTCACGTACACCATATCCTTTTTTAAAAATCACCTCATTGTCTTTTACTACAGTGATGGCAAGACCTACAGCATCCCATTGTTTTCTTGAGTTTTCTACATAAGTATCGAATTCCTTAAGTTGTTTAGTCAGCGCTTTTGACTGGGCTATAGCAATGTTTAAGCTAAGTACACACGAGAGGAGGAGCAGGCTAATTTTTTTCATGAGAACATGTTTTTTAGAAAGATATAAAATCATATTTAAAAATGCAGATGGTTATTTCTAACCTTATTGTTCTTTCTCTATAGGCGACTTATTATTTCTGATTATTCTAACAATGGCCGGAATGGCTATTAACACCCATATCACATTGATGAGTGCTGATGGAAAAGCGCCATAGTAAACCGTGTTAGCAATAAGAAAAGCGGCTCCTGTAAGGTTGAGGATTTGGAACAGGAGAGAATCGGAATTGATTTTTTGGTAGCTATTAAGACCATAGGCGAGTATTACCTCTACCGATCCAACCCAACCCAGTACATCTATAAGTAATTTCATTCTGCATAAGTATACAATTTTAAGTAGGGATTCAATCCTTCTGATTCAACAACTGACGAATGGATAAGAAATGGAGACCATAAGCGAGAGGTACAAGAAACCCGGGCAGCCAGATGATAGGAAATTGAGTGACAATGGCGCTGGAAGGTTCATTTATAAAATACCTGAATGATGTAGGCATTGAAAAAATAGCCGTTACTACAATGTTGAGCAGTAATCCAAGGCATATTAAATTCCATGCGATGACCATGTTCTTTGATAGTAGGTTTTTCGTATAAGCCAGGTAGGCAATAAGGGGAGCAGTGATGCCCGCGATAATATCAAAGTTCCTACCCTCAAGCGTCATTTGAACAGGTAATAGGTTTTGGGTAAAAAGCATCCAAAGTAATATTTCTACAAATACCCGAAACACCTGAAGGTTAATAATCGTCCGGGGATGTATGTGAGTAAGGAGTTGCTTTGTTGTTTTAGAAATAAGAAGGGCCCAGACCAAAGTAATCATCGGTACTGATACAATGATAACGAATCGTGGAGGGAAACCTGAAAAGTCAGAAAAGAAGCCTTTGATGGATAAGCCGGAGAGTACAACCATCCATAGCGCTAGCCCAATAATTACATTTCTAAATATTTTACGCTGTCTGTCTGCGGCTATTGTGGATTGGGTAAGCCCATTTCTAAGTACTTTTAGAACAAACCCAAAAAAAATGAGAGTGGTAACGGCAAAGCCGAGTTGGGTAATGAAATATAAAGAAGTGTCCATATTCCAGTATTTAATGAAGTGAATTTAGTAGGTAGGGCTTATTTATGCTTTAAGTATCATTAGTATTTCGTTCACGATCAGTGATAATCCAATCATTAGGATCAAACTCAGAATTATTTTCCTGAATGCCTCTTGAGATATTTTGTCAAGTATTTTCTTCCCTAAATAACTTCCTAAAACTGCACCTACGAAAAGAGCGGGAATGGCCCATAAATATTCAGGGTCAAGAAATCCATTATCCAGATAAATGAGCATTCTACTAAAATCAACCCCAAAGTCAATGGCAGCGGATGTACCAACGAATAAATTTTTTTCAAGACTGAAAGCAGCTAACACAACGCCTCTTATGGCTCCTCCAGTTCCTATAAACCCCGCAAGAAAACCGGCCAACGCCCCTCCCGAAATACTGTTGGTTAAAGTGGGGTCAATTTTAGTTTTTGGTTTAATAAATAATAATATAGAGAGTACTACCAGAAAAATACCCAGGAGTACCTTGGCATAAGTAAATGAAACTACTCTTGTGAGAAACGCGCCACCAATGGCAAACACAACACTGGAAACACCGATCCAGAGTACCAGCTTCCAGTCAATAGATTTTCTGAATAAATAAATTTTAGTGGTGTTGCTGAAAACATGCAGGATGCCGGTAAGCGCAAGCACAGTTTGGAAACTATAAAAGAATTGACCAAGCGAAACAAAAAAGACAGAAGACCCAAAACCTCCTATGGTTCCCATTATTTCAGAGAGTAGGGTAAGCAAAAAGAAGAGGAGAAATTCCAAATGGGCTGGGTTGAACAGTCAATTTAGCTAATTTTGTCCTTCGATTTTTTTATTCAATCCATACATTCATGAGTTCAGCACTATCTATTCCAAAAAGACCAGTACGCCAGTTTTTACCTGAAGATTTTAAAGTAACCACCTGGGAGGCATTGAAGCCTTATTTTGATCAACTCATGAGCATGGAATTGTCATCTTCAGGGCAACTTGAAAAGTGGCTGGAGAACCGCAGCGAGTTGGAATCAATTATTTCAGAGGATGCTGGTTGGAGATACATTCGTATGACCTGTTTTACGGAAAATGAAGAGCACAGAAATCGCTACCAGGACTTTGTAGAAAATATCCAGCCTCATATGTCCCCCTTGTCGGATGCGCTCAACAAAAAGTTGATGTCCTGTGAATATTTAAAATCACTTGAGCTGCAGGAGGGCTATGATATGATGGTACGAAATATCAGAAAAGAAATTGAATTGTTCCAGGAAGCGAATATTCCTTTGTTTACTGAGATCAATATGAAAACACAAAAATATGGACAAATCTCTGGCGCCATGTCTGTGGAGGTAGATGGAAAGGAATTAACAATGCAGCAGGCGGGAGTGTTGTTAATGTCTACCGATAGAGCGAAACGAGAAAATGTTTATAGAACAATTCTTGAACGCAGATTGAAAGACAAAGAGACTTTGGATCAGCTGTTTTCTGAGTTGATACAATTACGCGACAAAGTGGCGTCCAATGCTAACTTCTCAAATTTCAGAGATTATATGTTCAAATCGTATGGTCGCTTTGATTATACTCCGGAAGATTGCTTTCAATTCCATGAAGCCATTCATGCTGAGGTTGTTCCTATACTTGATCAAATGGCTAAACAGCGCAAAGAGAAATTGGCAGTCCCTGCTTTGCGACCATGGGACAAAGCAGTAGACCCGGAAGGAAGAGAGCCTTTGAAAGCATTTAGCGATGGAAAGGAACTTACTGAAAAAGCAATACAAGTATTTACAAAACTTGATCCTTACCTGGGGCAGTGTCTTAGCATCATGCGGGAGATGGGGCACCTTGATTTGGATTCGAGAAAAGGAAAAGCACCGGGAGGATATAACTATCCTTTGTCGGAGATTGGTGTTCCCTTTATTTTTATGAATGCAACTTCTACGCTAAGGGACATGACCACCATCATGCATGAAGGTGGCCATGCGGTACACAATTTCCTAACGATGGATTTGAAACTCAACGATTTTAAATCGCCTCCAATGGAAGTGGCTGAATTAGCTTCTATGTCGATGGAACTGATTTCTATGGACTATTGGGATACATTTTTTAACAATGAGGCAGATTTGAAAAGAGCCAAGTTAGAGCACTTGGAAGATTTAATATCTACCCTTCCATGGGTTGCTACTATTGATAAGTACCAGCATTGGATTTATGAAAATCCGAAGCATTCATTAGAGGATAGAAAAATGAATTGGAACAGGATTGTAGATGAGTTTTCGGACAATACGACCGATTGGAGCGGCCTTCAGGAAGGAAAAGACTATATGTGGCAAAAGCAGTTGCACTTGTATGAAGTACCTTTTTATTACATAGAGTATGGAATGGCGCAGTTAGGAGCCATTGCAGTATGGAGAAATTATAGAAATGACCCTCAAAAAGGATTACAGGGATATATGAACGCCTTGAAATTGGGCTACATGAAAACGATTCCTGAGATTTATTCTGCAGCAGGGATTCGCTTCGACTTCAGTAAAGAATATATTAAGGAACTGATGGATTTTGTAAAACGTGAGATCAGTAAAATCTAACCCCTTAGCTTATCTAACAGTCTGCTGAGCTGATCGGCCTCACTTTCCGTGAGGTTGTTCATCAGTTTATCCAACGTAGAAACATGAGCATCAGAGGCCTTAAGCAATTCAAGCCCTTGGGGGCTTATTTCAATGTTGGCCGCACGCTTATCTTCCGGACTCTGGGTTTTCACGATCAGTCCTTTCAAAAGAAGGCGATCCAAAAGCCGGGAGACATCAGAGTTTTTGTCCATCATTCTAGACTTTATTTCTGATCCTGATATTTTATTGGGATGTTGACCTCTTAATATGGATAAGATGTTGAACTGCTGAGAGGTGATACCGAATTGAGAGAAGAAATCTTTGTGCTGGTTGGTAAGCCACCCGGAGGTGTAAACAATATTAATGGCGGCTTCCTGATAAATGTTCCGAAAACGAGATTGTTTAATTTCTTCCTTTATGTTCATGGTGAAATAAAAATAGGGAAGGCGACTTATTATAAATAACCTTCCCTATAAAAAATCTACGCTTTATTCAATTCTAATTTGCACTCCAATTCTACTTCATCTCCTGCCACGTATTCACCCGATTCCAGTTTATTCTTCCATTTCAATCCATATTCCTGACGGTTCAGTGTGCCATTCAATTTAAACCCAGCTTTCATTACTTTTCCGGTGTTTACAGTTCCATTATAAGTAACATCAAAAGCAACATCTTTGGTAACATCACGAAGGGTGAGCTTACCTTTCAACTCATACTTGCTGCCACTTTTTACCAAATTTCCTTTGAAGGTAATGGTGGGGTATTTTTCAGAATTGAAAAAATCATCGGAACGTAAGTGTCCATCCCGTCTATCATTATCCGTATTGATAGAAGCAACTTGCGCGGTGAATTCTACCTGAGCACCATTGAAGTCGTCCGATGGTGATGTTACCTTGCCTTCAAACTGTTTAAAGTTTCCCTCCACTTCTGCGATCATCATGTGGGCAACGTTAAATCCAATTTTACTGTGTGCTTGATCAATGTTCCATGTACTCTGAGCGTAACTAAAACTTACCAGAGCGCTTAGTGCGAGAATTGAGCTTATTCTTTTCATAGTTGTAAGGATTTAATGCAATTTACCTAAAATCATGTCTAAACATCTATTTGTCATATCCTATTAAGATACGACATAGAATATCAAAGATTAAGCCAATAGGTAAGTTTTAGTACGAGAGACCTGTATTTAGGCTGCCCGACTTGAAAAGATTCCCCATGTTCGAAGGAGGAAGCGAAATAATTATCGGTATAAACGATGAATAAATCAGAAACAGGCTTGAATCTCCACTGCAGGCGGGAATTGATATTCAAGTTTTCAATCTGACTATTGTACTGAACGAAGGTGGTCCAGAAGACATTTTTGGTAAAGGTGAAGTCAAACCGCGGCCCAACCAGAAAAATATCCGCACTGGCATAGGGTTGTGGTAGCCTGATTCTATTGTAAGAAAAATCCATAGATAAGACCCCATAAGGCTGGTAGCGGTAATTTATATCACCTCCCAGGTTCAAGCGGGTTCCATTGAAATATCCCCCAACTCTTGTGTTGAAGCCATAGGAAAATTTTTTGCGTTCGTTGGATTTGAACCAACCCATAATTACATTATTGCTGTAGGAAGTACCAGCCGCTAGCTCCAATGATTCGGTTCGTGTAGGATCAAAAGAATCGAATAGATATACAAACTCTTTCCGGAGGCGCAGATTAAAGTAGGTCAGGTTGGTAAATCTCACTTGGTACATGGCATTTACATCATAATCGGTTACTCCATATTTTTGGTTTCTGTACAGATCGAAATCAAATCCAGGACCATGCTTTTGGATAATACCAGATTTGGGGTAAAAATTGTACCAGATACTGGAAGACGCCCGCTGGTAATCTACTCGTCTTGCATATCCCACTTCAGGATTGTAGTTGGCACCAATATTTTGCAAACTGGTACGTACTTCCCATTTCAATGTATTGTATTCAATTTCGGCACCTGAGGCGAAAGTGGAATCTAGCTTGGCCGCATCAAATGAGCGATGATAAAAGAATTTACCGTTCCACTGGTTATTTGCACTGGCAAGATTGTAATCGAGCCCTATAATTCTGTTGTAATCATTGGGAGATATTGTAAAGGAGCCATCTAAGGAATCTTTAAAGGCTTGTTTGTTCATAATAATCATCCCAATGTTGGATCTCGAAAACACTTTTTGCTGGAACGTAGCCACTGTATAGTTATTTGAAAGCAAGCCGATCCTACGATCTTGCTCCCCTTGCATATTCAAAATACCTACCCTCAGGTTATTATTGATCTTACCACTCAGTCTTACACCATAAGTTATTTTGTTTTGCACATTTTCTCCGGCTACGGTGTCTTCCGCAATACCTATTCTCCGCGAGAAGAAAGGACGCATACGGTCTACACCAAAATCGGAAAACAAATCCGCATTCTCAAGAAAGAATTGCCTGCGTTCAGGAAAGAAAATTTCAAAACGATCAAGATTGGTTACTTGTTCATCCACATCTACCTGAGAAAAATCCGGGTTGACAGTGATATCCAGATTAAGCGCAGAGTTGAGAGCGACTTTAGCGTCTCCTCCAAAACTGAAATTGCCTTTTTGTGGAGTTCCTCCTTCAAAATCTTTTTCTTGGGCGGTGGCCAGATAAGGAATAACTGAAATATTGGCTCCAGGTTTTTTCAACGGAGTATCCCAAATCAATTCTCTGTTAAATGCCAAAGCTGAAATACTAAAATTCTGTGGTATGGGTGACCAGCTAGATTTCTCTCCTGTTTGACTATCAATTCTAAAAAAATTGATGTACCACGAGCTGAGATCTTCTTTAAATCGGAGCGTTTTAAAAGGTATAGCAAATTCGGCTGTCCAGTATCCTTCAAATTGTTTGGCTTCAGCATACCATTTGTTATCCCAATTCAGAGAAAAGGATCCGCCACCACCACCGCCATTAGAAATAAGCCCTTCACGCTGAACTCCCCATGGATTCACACCAAAAATAAATGCGTTGGTTCTGTCTTTAAAAGTGTCGAACACCACGGAAATACCATCATTGGCATCGCCTCTAAAGTCCCTGCGAAGGGAGGGAGTTACGTATTTACCCTTTCCTTCCGTGCTATTGTACATTTTAGCGGCCACATATATAAAGTTATTATCGTAGGCCATCCGAACCTCCGTTTTGATCTGCGAATGGGTGGTATCAGAGGGAAAAAACTGCATAAAATGATCAGCTACCTGCACATTTCCCCACAGAGATTCGTCCAAATTTCCATCTATGGTAATCCTCTCATCAGTTTTAAAGATGCTTAATCCTGGCTGCTGGGCAAATCCAACATGACTTAGTAAGCTTACGAATAGGAAAAAAGTGCCACGCACAGTACTCGGGTTAATTTCAAAGTCGCAATGATACCGCCAATTGCCCACAAGGGGTTTCATTTTATGATGAGTGGACGATCAGCAGGATTGGTGAAAACCGCTCATATAGAATGGGTTAACTCAATCTGAGAGGTAAAAAGCGGAGACCAGTTGAAGGTACATTTTGGAGCGTTTTCCTTCCTCATCAAACAAAATGAGATCCTCCTCCTGGCAGGGAAAAGTAGTGAACGAAAACTCTAGCAGTAGCCGTTCGATGGGTTTAGATCGCTCATGACGAACATTAATTTTCTTTTTGCAAAAGAGATTCGCTTTCTCGGCCTGTTGTATGAAAATAATTCCTTCTGAAAGTGGGAGTATTAGGCACAATCGACCTTTGGGGTGCAATAGCTGCGTACAGCTATCAATTATGGTATAATAAGGTAATTCATCCGCATGACGAGAAAGGTTTCGCTGTCGATCAGGAGCCTTAAGGCTTTTGACGAAATAGGGAGGGTTTGAAACGATGAGGTCATACTTTATTGAAGGCTGAAATTGTTGGAGAGAGGTATGGTAAACGTTGATTTGCTGGTGCCAAACCGAATTATTCACATTTTCCACCGCCTGTTGATGAGCATCAAAATCGATCTCAATAGCGTCAATATGAGCATTATGTTTAGATCGTTGAGCAAGCATGAGGGCAATCAATCCAGTTCCGGTGCCAATATCCAGTATATTCTGAGCAGCATTTATTTCCGACCAGGCACCAAGCAGCACTCCATCAGTGCCCACTTTCATCGCGCACCGGTCGTGGTGGATATGGAACTGTTTGAAATAGAACGCGTTGTCTGGGCCGTTTTTTCTGTGCATCTTTCTAAAACTGAATAAAATTAGGAAAATGACTTTTAAATCTGATCTCGAAATTGCTCAGGCTTCCAAACTCAAGCCAATTGTTGAAATTGCTAAAACGCTAGGTATTAAGGAGGACGATCTGGAGCTCTATGGTAAGTACAAAGCCAAATTGCCTCTGACGCTAACTGATGAAAAGAAAATAGCCAATGCGAAGTTGATATTAGTGACTGCCATGACGCCCACACCAGCAGGTGAGGGGAAGACAACAACGTCAATTGGTTTGTGTGAAGGCCTTAATAAGCTAGGTAAAAAAACTACGGTTGTGTTGCGAGAGCCATCACTAGGCCCAGTATTTGGAATGAAGGGAGGAGCTGCTGGTGGAGGATTTTCTCAGGTGGTTCCCATGGAAGATATTAACCTACATTTCACAGGTGATTTTGCTGCTATTGAAAAGGCCAATAATCTTTTGGCAGCCCTTATTGATAATGATATTCAAAAACCAGATGGAGGATTGGGTATAGATCCCCGCAC
>JBATLM010000058.1:0-10543 GCA_049289315.1 Cyclobacteriaceae bacterium | reverse complement strand
ATGCAGGAGTCCTTCCTTCATTACATTTGGCAGTTCCAATATTTTAACAAAAAGGAGTTGCGGGTTTCCTCAGGAGAAAAACTTGAAGTGTTTTCTCCAGGCACGCTTAACGGAGACTCCGGGCCTGACTTTAGTAATGCTAAAATCAGATTGGATAATATCGATTGGGCTGGAAGTGTTGAGATTCATATTAAATCCTCAGGATGGTATGATCACCACCATGATGTAGATGGAGCCTACGAGAATGTAATATTGCACGTAGTCTGGGATGAGGATAAAGAAGTATTAAGGAATGATGGTACAGCTATCCCAACACTTGTATTAAAAGACAGGGTAGATGAATCTTTGATAACAAAATATCAAAAACTTGTTCAGAACTCATCCTCGGTTCCTTGCGAAAAAATATTTTCAAAAATTAGTGACTTAGTGAAGCATGGGATGCTGGATAAGGCATTGATGCAGCGGTTAGAAAACAAGGCAGATCAAATTGCGCATTTACTAAAGCCTGCGAATAATGATTGGGAGGAAGTTACCTATCAGCTAATTGCCAGGAATTTTGGTTTTAAAATCAATTACGATCCATTTTTTCAATTGGCCAATGCTGTCCGTAGAAAAACTTTGTTAAAGCATGGGGATAACTTGACGCAGATTGAAGCATTGTTATTTGGGCAGGCAGGGTTTCTGGATTATGGAATCAAGGACGATTACTTTAAAGAGTTACAAAGAGAATATAAAGTCCTTTCTGCGAAGTACGAGTTAGGTAATCAAAAACTAAAGAAGGAAGATTGGAAGTTTTTGAGACTTCGGCCAGCCAACTTTCCTACTATTCGGATTGCTCAGTTCAGCGCGCTCTTTAATAAGAACAGGAATTTTTTCTCAAAACTGATAGAGCCTGATATGGATGTAGTCAAACTATTTGATGTTAGCACTTCTTCCTATTGGCACAGTCACTATCGGTTTGGCCGTAAAACTGCAAGATCTATTTCGGGGCTTGGTAGAGAGAGTGTTAATAACCTAATCATTAATACTGTTGTGCCTCTTTTGGTGGCTTATGGAAAATCACAGGATGATCAAGAAATGATTGACAGGGCGGTAGAGTTACTTCATGGCATTAAAGCTGAAAAGAATAAAATCACTAAAGCGTGGAGTGAAATAGGCCTTACTGTCAAGGATTCATTTGACTCTCAGGCATTAATAGAGCTAAATAATAACTACTGTTTAAAGAGGAGGTGCTTAGCTTGCAACATTGGAGTTGACATTCTCAAACCAGCCAAACCTTGATGCTGATAATTTCTGTGTTGTTCTGGAGTGTGCTCTTATTTCTCCTGGCAAAATTATTTCTTAGCCAAAACAGTGTCCTAAAACCATTGTTTATTGGTGGGCTATTGTTCAAAGTCTGTGCGGGTATCTGTGTGGGATTGATATACACTTATTACTATACAGCTGGTGATACTTTTGGTTTTTTTAGCGATGCTCAAATTTTAAGCACCTTCTTTCATATAGCACCGGGTGACTATTTCAATTTTGTTTTGTTTGGAGATCGGTCCTTTGAAATAGCTGACGGGTTATTGAATATGGAGAGGAGGTCGCTTTTTTTTGTAAAGAACCTAAGCCTGGTTTCATTGGTTTCCTTTAATAATTACTGGGTGTCGTCAATTGTCTTTTCTATTGTTTCTTTTCTGGGTTGTTGGTATGCATTCAATAAAATTATCACTCAATTCCCTGAAGGAAAATGGGCCTCAATAATTTCATTTCTTTTTGTGCCTACTTTTGTTTTTTGGAGTTCAGGAATTATTAAGGAAAGCCTTTCTATTGCCGCCTTGATGTTTGTAGCAGGTTTTACTGTTTCGATTATTTGTAAGGAGAAGAGCAAGTTATGGGAATGGGTTACTGCCTTCATTGCAGTATTATTCCTTTGGAAGTTGAAGTATTATTGGGCTGCACTTTTTATTCCTGCTGCAATCACTACTGTTCTGCTTGTTAGATTTATAATTCCGGTCGTGCCCAACCGCAACAAGGTCTTTGAAACAATATTGTGGGTTACTGTTGTTGGGTTTATTGTTTTGGGCGCGAGTAATATTCATCCCAATTTCTATTTGAGTCGTTTCTTAAGCGTGGTAGTTGAAAACCACAATGCGTATGTAATTGCATCAGAGAATGATCCTGTTGTCCATTTCTATAATCTAGAGGCAACGTGGGGCAGTATACTAGTGAATAGCCCTTGGGCTTTGTTTTCTGGATTGTTTAGACCTGCTATTGTCGAGAGTGTTTCCTTTTTTCAGATCGTTGCAGCTATCGAGAACTTATTTTTATTGGCACTATGTATTTACAATTTGAGATACATTTCCAATGCATGGAGTTCTCCCTACCGTTTGTTGCTCTTCAGCGTTGGAGTATATGTTTGTCTTCTGGCTATTTTTCTCACCCTATCAACTCCAAATTTTGGGACCTTATCCAGATACAGGGTTGGGTTTCTTCCATTTTTCTTTTTTCTTCTACTGTATTATCCTTCACAGGTTGTTTTTAGCAAGATTAACAAATTAAAAATAAGCTAAACTCGGATGGGTGAGCGGCTTGTTCTATTTTTGTAGCTATGCAAAACCCAGTAATCATTTTTGGTGCTAATTCTTTAGGTCGAATTGCCAAGGAAATTTTCGAGCAAAATAAGGTTGTTGTCTATGGATTTTTGGACGATGAAAAGAAGTTACACAACTTAGAAGTAGATGATGTAGTAGTTCTGGGAGGTACGGACGATGAATCCTTTCTGAATTTGATTGGCAAAAAATGCGAATCGTTTGTAGCAACGGATGATAACCGTTTAAGGAAAAACCTTGTTAAAATGCTTAATGATGTGCGGAAAGTACAGCCAGCCAATGCTATTCATAGTGGAGCTACAGTTTCTTTGCGAAGTGACATTGGTCATGGCAATCTTATTGACAACAAAGTGATCTTGAGTGTAGGTAGTCAGATTGGGCATCACAATATCTTTAATGTAGGCTGTGCTGTAGGAGTTGGAACCAGAATCGGAGATTTTGTTCAAATAGGAGCTGGAACAACTATAGGTCACGATGCTGTTTTAGAGGACGAAATTTTTATAGGTCCGGGATCTACGATTGTTTCAGGCGTGGTGATTGGAAAGGGAGCCAGAATTGGAGCTGGTTCTGTTGTGGTGGCGTCTGTTGGAGCGGGAGAAACGGTGTTCGGGAATCCTGCACAAAAAATCAAGAACTAAAACCAGTGGCCAAGATTTCAGAAACAGATCTAATTCTGAATAAAGATGGAAGTGTCTATCATCTCAATCTTTTGCCTAAACATATTTCCGATACCATAATTGCGGTGGGTGATCCCAATCGGGTATACTCTGTAAGCCAATATTTTGATGAGATAGAGTTTGAAATGAACAAACGGGAGTTCATCACTCACGTTGGTAAATACAAGAACAAACGTATTACAGTCATTAGCACCGGTATTGGTACTGATAATATTGAAATTTTTTTTAATGAATTAGATGCGCTGGTTAATGTGGACCTGAAAACCAGAACTCCAAAAACTAAAAAGAAGAAGCTAAACGTCATTCGCATAGGTACTTCAGGAGCACTTCAGGAGGATATTCCCTTGGGATCATTTTTGATTTCAGACTATGCGGTTGGGTTTGATAATCTGATGAATTTCTATAAGCTGAATTTGAGTGAATTTGAATCGTCTATAGCGGAAGACATAGAGAAAAAATTGAAATTGAATTTTAGGCCTTATGTGGTGGGGGGTTCTAAAATGTTAGGAGAGAAACTTGGGGAGGGTATGTTGAGTGGCAATACAGTGACATGTCCAGGTTTTTATGGTCCCCAAGGAAGAGCAATTCGGCTTCCTTTACGATTTCCCAAGCTTTTGGATGATGCTAACTATTATCACAACGGAGATTTCTGGTTGACTAATTTTGAGATGGAAACGTCAGCTTATTACGCTTTTGCCAGGATGTTAGGGCATGAGGCTATTAGTATTAACGCAGTAATTGCAAACAGGATTAAAAACAAGTTTTCTAAAAATCCGACAAAAGTAGTTGATGCACTCATCAAAAAAGTGCTCGACAGAATCTAGAACCTGTATCCAATTCTTAAGCAGCTGTCATACTTTCCATCCTAATAATATGCCTGCTGGCATTGAATGGATCATCATGATAGAAGCCGGAAAGAATACGATGAGCAATTTGTTCCATTACCAGCGCATCATCTTTTTTTCCTTGTTTGCCAACCCAGAATACTCTCTTAGGGTGTCGCTTCATATCTTCAATGTAAGCTTGTGCATGAAGGTACTGCTCTTGAGTAAAAGTAATTGTAAAGCAAGTTTGAACTTTTTGAGTTTCCATATTGAAAATATTACAATTGTTATGCCATTTTGCTACTTCGATTTTACAAAAAAAATGTGGAGTAGCGCAATACTCCTGACCGCTATCGGGCAAGATTGTTCGTGGTTGGGACGATAAATAAGTTCCAAGTGCCCCACACTATGACTAATTTGCGGGTTCATATGAGAGAGATAGAGCATTATACACTTTCGAACGGCATTCGGGTTGTTCATAATAGGATAACAACTACGAAGATTGTGCATTGCGGAATCATGCTGAATATAGGCAGTCGTGATGAAAACCCGGTGAATCAGGGGATAGCCCACTTTTGGGAGCACATGGCGTTTAAGGGCACCAAAAAAAGGAATGCCTATCATATCCTCAATAGACTCGACTCGTTAGGGGGCGAGCTGAACGCATTCACGGATAAAGAAAAGATTTTATTCTATGCCTCGCTTCGGGATGTGTATTTTGAAAAGGCAGTAGACTTGCTCACTGATATTACTTTCGATTCTATTTTTCCTGAGAATCAAATTGAGCGTGAACGGAATGTAATACTTGAGGAGATGGCCATGTACCTGGATGACCCAGAAGACTCACTCCATGATGAGTTTGATAATGTAATTTTTACGGATCACCCGTTGGGTATGAATATTCTGGGTACACAAAAGACTGTAAAATCATTTAGGAGGAAAGACTTCAGAGCTTTTATAAAAGAGCACTTAGACACAAAAAAAATTGTGTTTTCCTGTGTGGGAAACATTCCTATGGAAGAGGTGATTAGGTTGGCGGAGAAATACATGGGTCATTTACCGCGCATAACTTCGTCAAGTAGAAGGAAAAGGTTTACTAAATATAAACCGAAGGAGTTACTAGTTCATAGAAATGTAAGCCAGTCACGTTGTGCAATGGGCAGGCCTGCATACCCTTTAAAAGATGAAAGAAGGAGCGCGTTTTTTATGCTGGTGAATATATTGGGAGGCTCTGGAATGAACTCACGACTTAATTGGGCTTTGCGCGAAAAGCACGGGTATGTTTACTCCATCGGATCTCATTATTATCCTTTTTCCGATACTGGCTTATTTATGATCTCTTTTGGAACGGAGCCTTCTCAAATGAATAAGAGTCTTCAATTGATAAGTGAGGAGTTGAGAAAGTTAAAAGAGGAACCTCTAGGTATTAAGCAAATGAATGCGGCCAGAGAGCAATTGTTCGGGCAACTTGCAATGGGGCAAGAGAACAACAGCAGCTATATGATTATGATGGCCAGAAGCATGTTGGATAGAGGGAAGGTATTGCCTATCGAAGAAATGTATGCAAGAATTGCAGCGACCACTCCGGAAATATTAACAACCCTTGCCAACGATGTTTTTGATGAGGAACAATTTAGTACGTTACGGATGGAGCCTAATTGATATGGAATTTCTTGACGAAAATATTCTCCACTACGCAGAAAGCCATTCTGCACAGGAAAGTGATCTTCTTCGCAAGATTAATCGCGAAACACATTTGTCGGTATTGAAGCCAAGAATGTTATCCGGGCATTTGCAAGGGCGTATCCTTTCGATGATCAGTAAAATGATTCAACCTGATTTGATTCTCGAAATAGGTACTTATACAGGGTATTCAGCTCTTTGTTTGGCGGAAGGCCTTTCCAGTAATGGAAAATTAATTACAATGGATATTAATGAGGAGTTAGAGGACCGGGTTCGTGGTTATTTTAAAGAGTCGGAATTTAACAATAAGATTGATTATAGAATTGGTGACGCTAAGGAGATAATTCCTACGCTTGACGCTCCCATTGATTTGGTATTTATTGATGCGGACAAAGAAGGTTATTCCTTATACTATGATCTGGTGATCGATAAAATGGAAAAAGGAGGCTTTATTATGGCTGATAATGTGCTGTGGAGTGGAAAAGTGCTGGATACGAAGCCAGATAAGGACACATTGGCTATAACACAATTCAACAAGAAGGTAAGTGATGATCCCAGGGTAGAGCACGTTTTGATGCCTATTAGGGATGGAATCATGGTTTTGCGCAAGATTTGAATACCCTGATCGTTATGGGTTGACATTCAATAATTTAAGATTTATTCCTACATTTGTTTTAGAGATGAGATTTTTTGCAGCAGCACTATTTTTTTTGGGAGCAGCTGTCTCTAACGGCCAAACTCCTGAAGTGCCCCACAAAATGCAATTCGCAGGCATGACCCTTGTTATTAAGGATGATGCCAGACGCGAAATTCAAAAAGATGTGGACGCACTTACCCAGCATCCCTACTATTTCAATATGAAGGTAGAAAGGGCTAAAACTTACTTTCCCATTATTGAAAAAATATTTCGCGAGGAAAGATTACCCGATGACTTTAAGTTTCTCGCTCTACAAGAAAGTGCATTGATCTCTGACGCTGTTTCAAGTTCAAATGCTGTTGGTTTCTGGCAGTTCAAAGACTTTACTGCCGAAGAAGTGGGAATGCGTGTAGATAATGATGTTGATGAAAGGATGAATTTGATCTCGGCCACTCGAGGTGCCGCCCGATACCTCAAACAGAATAACTTTTATTTCAATAATTGGATTTATGCCTTACAGGCATATCAGATGGGTGCCGGTGGTGCCAGACGAGCGGTGGGGGATAAGCACAATGGAGCCAAACACATGGAGATCAACGGGAAGACGTATTGGTATGTTAAAAAATACCTTGCCCATAAAGTAGCCTTTGAAAACGCACTTGCGGGCGAGGCGCAGTTAAAATTAGTAACCTATGAAACAGCCAGTAAAACATCTCTTAAGGATATCGCCAATGAGTACCAGGTAGATTTGGAAACAATTGAGGAGTACAACAAATGGGCAAGACGTGGCACGATCCCAGATGACAAGCAGTATACTGTACTCATTCCGCAAGGTGCTTATGATCAAAACTTCACCAAACTTTCAATAAACGCTCCTCCTAAACCTGTATTGATTGAGACAGGAGTTGCTACTGCAGTAGCTGCCCCATTACTGTTTATCAATGGAGTACCCGTAGTAATAGCCAAGCCTGGAGATAGAATTACATCATTGGCAGATCGTGCTGGTATCAGCCTTTCAGCTTTTCTCCGCTTCAATGATGTGTCAATTGACCATACTGTGATTCCAGGTAAAAAATATTTTACGGAGAAGAAAAGAAGACGGGCTTCTGAAGCCTATCATAAAGTGACGGAGGGAGAAAATCTGTGGGTGATTAGCCAGACATACGGTGTTCAGCTCAAGAAATTGCGTAAATACAATAGACTGGCTCAAAACGAGAAGGTGAATACAAGTACTATGCTATGGTTAAGCAGTGCCAAACCTCCTAAAGAAGATGTTCCGCCACAGGGTGAAATCGTAGAATTAGATATAGACGAAGAATTTAATTGGAGTCAAGCCTCATTAGGTGAGACAATCTCTTTTTCAGAGCCGGTAACGGAACAGGAGTATGTAGTAAAGGAAGGCGAATACTCTGATAGTCAAACAAATGAGGAATTAACAGTCGTTAGTAATGCTTCAACATCCACCGACATGGTCGTTGATTTCAACGAAAGCAACTCTCCCATTGTACACGAAGTAAAGCCATCAGATACGCTGTATAGCGTTGCAAGACAATATGGTGTGACTATCAAGGAATTGATGGAGTGGAATGAGAAGAAAGATTTTAACCTGTCATTAGGTGAGAAATTAAGGATATTGATGCCTTGATTTCATTTTTTGTCAATTTTTCCAAAATACTTACTTGATTGACTTAATAGGCAAAGAAGTACCTATCTTTTTGCTGAAAACGATATTTTTGGAGTTAATTGGATTGTGTAAATAAGTAGTGTTCTGGGCTGATTTGATTTTTGATGGAAACTTTGGATAAGGTGATTGATTTAGTAATGCTGGTTGATGATAACGATACTGATAATTTTATCAGTAAGCGCATTATAGAAATAACGAAGTTTTCGAAACGGGTGGAGGTGAAGAGTTCAGGTAAGAGCGCCTTGGATTACCTTAAAGAAAATCAGAATAGTATAGCCGAACTTCCTAACATTATTTTCCTTGATATCAATATGCCCATTGTGGATGGGTTCGTTTTTCTCTACGAGTTCGAAAAGTTTAACGAGCTTGTAAAAAATAAATGCAAGGTGATCATTCTCTCCAGTTCGGACAACAAGCGTGATATCGATAAGATTGTGAATAACAATCATGTTATAAAATTCATCACCAAGCCACTCACCGAGGTTGCACTGGAAGAAATTAAACTCAATAACATTTAGGTTAGTAAGTCTTTGATTTTGCTTTTAATTTTGAGCATTATTCAAAAACACCTTTATGTTTCCTATCAAGTTTTTCAGTACAGTATTCTTTCTTATTGTTTTTTCGGCTGTAGCCTCAGCTCAAATTGTCAAGATTGACACCGCCACCTTTTGGAAAAAAAGCTTTAAATCTGGGCTCAATCTTAACCAATCATCCTTTTCTGCAAATTGGAAGGCTGGAGGTGTGAATTCTTTTGGATTCAACGCCTTTCTAAATTCCAAGATGAATTATAAGAAAGAGAAAAAATCGTGGACTAATGAGATTGATCTTCTATATGGTATGGTGAACAATGATGGCCAGGGTTTCAGAAAAACACTGGATAGAATCTATTTGGATACAAAATATGGTTATGACTTTAATGAAAAATGGGGCTTGTTCACAGCACTCAACTTCTCTTCACAATTTGCTGAGGGATTTAAATATCAGGAGGACGCAAATGGTGTAGAACAAGGTCGCCTTATTTCAAATTTCTTGGCTCCTGCGTTTATTACTGGATCTCTTGGTTTTGAATATTCTCCTGATGAAAGTTTTAAATTAAGATTGGCTCCAATAGCTTCCAGATTAACTATAGTGCAGAATAGTGAGCGTTATCTTGCTGTAGATTCTGTGGCGCCTTATGGAGTAGATGCAGGTGAAGCACTTCGTATAGAAGCGTTGGCATTTCAAATGTTGGCAGAGTACAACAAGGATATCGCTGAAAACTTAAACTTAAAATGGAGGTATCTCTTTTTTGCCAATTACCAGACACTTGAAATGAAAACAATTGATCATCGTCTTGATATGAATTTAACTGCCAAGGTGAATAAATTCGTCAACGTAAGTTTGGGAGGCATTTTGCTTTACGACTTTGATCAGGATAGTGGAGTGCAGCTAAGTCAGGCATTCTCTCTTGGTTTTTTATATACCTTCCAAAATTATAAGGACAAGAAAAAACAATGATTGAGATTAGAGTTGCATCACAGGATGATCTTTCACTTTTGGTAGCAATGGGTAGAGAAACTTTTACGGTTGCTTTCGCAGAAGAGAATACAACTGAGAATATGAATGCATATCTGGATAAAGCTTTTACTGATGAAAGGATAGAGCAGGAGCTGGGCGATACAGGTAGTCAATTCTATTTGGCCTATGAAGGATCAACGCCAGTGGGCTATGCCAAAGTAAGGGAGAGCAATGAAGTAAAAGGATTGATCGCAGAGTCGGCCATTGAGTTAGAAAGAATTTACGTAGTGAGTGAACACCAGGGAAAAAAGGTAGGAGTAGCCCTTCTGGAGAAATGCATTGAGTACGGAAATCAAAAGGGATTTCACTGGATATGGTTGGGTGTATGGGAGCACAATCTGAGGGCGAAAAAATTTTATCTGGATAGGGGCTTCGAAAAGTTTGCAACACATCCTTTCAAATTGGGCACCGATCTACAGACAGATTGGCTAATGAAGAAAAGGATTTGAACGACAAACGGGTTATGTTCCTATAATTCCACTATTTTGTTGTTAACAGTATCGCTATGAAGAATAAATTTATTGAAGCCGTTCAAAAGTCATATTCACCTAAGGGGTCATCTATTTTTCTGGGGGCAGGAATATTGAATGGTGAGATATTGGCCGATGCAAAAGTAAAGCTTCCGTTGAAGATGATGAACAGGCACGGACTGGTTACTGGGGCAACAGGATCCGGAAAGACAAGGACTTTACAACTATTGGCAGAGCAATTGTCAGCAGAGGGCATACCTGTTTTTATGCCCGACATGAAAGGCGATTTGTCCGGAATGGGTAAGGCGGGTGAATCGAATGCCCGACTAGAGGAACGCGCTGCCGCTCTGGGTATTGAATTTAAACCATCTTACTTCCCACTGGAGTTATATTCATTAAGTGGGGAGTTGGGTAGCC
>JBATLM010000057.1:0-13476 GCA_049289315.1 Cyclobacteriaceae bacterium | reverse complement strand
CCGTTCATTTAGATGAACTACCCATGGCAGCTGATCCCCAAAGCAGTTACGGTAATAAAAAGAAACAAACGCTGAAAGTAAAGTCTGCTGCGGTGATCCTGCATGACATAGGCACCAAAGATGAACGCAAGGATGAGGTAGAGGATTTTAAAGATGGAAAAATAGATTTACTCTTTGTGTATAATATGCTCCTGACGGGCTTTGATGCAAAGCGATTGAAGAAACTCTATATAGGTAGGGTGATCAAGTCTCATAATTTGTTGCAAACGCTGACTCGTGTGAACAGAACCTACAGGGATTTCCGATATGGATATGTAGTGGACTTTGCAGATATCAAAAGCGAATTTGATAAAACTAACAAGGCTTACTTTGATGAGTTGCAATCTGAGCTGGGGGATGAGATGGAACACTACTCCAACCTTTTTAAATCGCAGGAGGAAATTGAAAAGGAGATAGGAGAGATCAAAGACGCGCTGTTTCATTTTGACACGATGAATGCAGAAGTCTTCTCTCAACAGATATCGCAAATAGAGGACCATGGCCAAATGCTCGCCATTGCGAAAGCACTCAACAATGCAAAGAGTTTGTATAACTTAATACGGCTCTCCGGGCATTATGATTTACTGGAGAAGTTAGACTTCCAGAAACTGACAGTGCTGTCTCGAGAGGCCAACAATCATTTGGCGTTGATCAACCAAAAGAAAGCGTTGGAGACAGGAACAGATACCAATAACTTATTGAATGTAGCCCTGGAAGATATTCTCTTTAAATTTACCAAGATTTCGGAAGAGGAGATGATTCTGGCCGATCAGCTTAAAGATACACTCAGACGTGCCCGAGAAAAGCTGGGAGCAAATTTTGATCCTGCTGATCCAGTGTTTATCTCACTGAAAGAAGAACTGGAACGCTTGTTTAAAAAGAAGAACTTGAGCGAGATTTCGCAAGACGAGATGATTGCCAACATTGAAGCTTTGGAGGTGATCTATAACCAAGCCAAGGAACTGGAACGCAAGAACCAGTTACTCAGAGCCAAGTATGACAACGATGAAAAATATGCACGCTTGCACAAGCGCTTGATGGAGAAGGATCCCTTGACTGATAGTGAAAGCAAGCTCTTTGATGCCTTGCAAGGATTGAAGAAAGTGGTAGACTTGCAGATATTACAAAATTCAGATATGATGAAGAATGAAGTATATGTGGAGAAGTTGATAGGGCGACTACTGATTGAAGAGTTTAAGACAAAACACCAGATACCTCTTGACACAGCAGCTACCAATCGGGTGAAAGTAATGATTGCAAAAGAATACATGAATGAATTCTACGGAAGAGTAGCATAAATTGTCTGAATCAGGATTTTTAGGATTAATGGATTTTAGGATTAATTAAAGAATGGGCAAGTTATAAATTGGTGTTTCCAAAGTAAATCCAGAAATACCAATTGAATCTAAATACTGACAAGAGAATGAAAGAAGAAATCCAGGACGACCTTACCTATAAAATAATTGGCTGTGCGATGAAAGTGCATAGTACATTAGGTAACGGCTTTCAGGAGGTAATTTATCAACGAGCGCTGGCCATTGAATTAGAAAAAGCTGGGATACGGTTTGCTCGTGAAGTGGATCAAACTATACTTTACGAAGGGATTGATATTGGCACGCGCAGAGCCGATTTTCTCGTGGAGAATGAAGTGATGGTGGAGTTGAAGGCAATAATAAAGATGGAAGATGTCCATCTTGCACAAGGGTTAAATTACTTGGTGGCTTATAAGTTCGATAAAGGATTATTGATCAACTTTGGAGCTCAAAGTTTAGAAGTAAAGCGACTAAGACACCCGAAAAACAAACTAAATCCCACAATTGAAAATGTCTGAATCAGGATTAATAAGATTTATGGATTTTAGGATTAATAAGAATAGTCAGGCAATAAAAATTGGTGTTTCCAATCCAGAAATCCCATAATCTGACGAATCCAAATACAGACAATTAAGATGACACAAACACAAGATTTTGAAAAACAAACCAAAGCCCTCATTGACGGACTGAAAAGTGTCTGTGCCAATTATGGACTCGGCAATGATGGCAACGAATTTAAGATCATCACGCAGGTGTTTCTATACAAGTTCCTCAACGACAAGTTTGTCTATGAAGTAAAACAACTGGATAAAAAGATTGCTAAGGCCAACAACTGGGAAGAAGCACTGCGAAGTTACAAAGCTGATGACTATGAAATGCTGATGATGCAACTCAGCGAAAGCACAGCGCGCATCAAACCGGAGCATTTCATTTCCTCACTATACAAAAGACAGAACGAACCCAAGTTTGCAGAGATATTTGACAATACCCTGCTGGATATTGCCAAAGAAAACAGCGACATCTTTTCGGTGATCACCAACGGGGGAGAGAAAATTGTGCTGTTTGAGAATATCAGCAAGTACGTGACCGATGACCGGGATGAGTTTTGCAAAGCCTTGGTGAACAAGCTCATCAATTTTAGCTTCGAGCACATCTTCAATCAGAAGTTTGATTTCTATGCTACTATTTTTGAATACTTAATTAAGGACTACAATACCAACAGTGGCGGCAAGTATGCAGAGTATTTTACCCCGCATGCCGTGGCCAAGATCATGGCGCGGTGTCTGGTGCAGGGAAAACCCAAGAACGTAACCTGTTTTGACCCTGGTGCGGGATCTGGTTCGCTGTTGATGAACCTGGCGCATGAGATTGGAGAAGACAAATGCACCATCTACTCGCAGGACATTTCCCAAAAGTCTTCAAGCTTGTTGCGACTCAACCTGATCCTGAATAACCTCGTGCATTCCATTCCGCACATTGTGAAGGGTAACACCATCTTGGAACCGTATCACCGGGAGGCCAATGGTGAGTTGCAAAAGTTTGACTACATCGTATCTAACCCTCCCTTTAAGCTGGACTTCTCCGACTTCAGTGCCGACCTCGATACCAAAGCCAACAACGATCGCTTCTTTGCGGGCATCCCGAAGGTGCCTGCCAAGAAAAAAGAATCCATGGCCATTTACCTGATGTTTATCCAGCACATCATGCATGTGATGAAGCCGAAGGGCAAGGCCGCTGTGGTAGTACCTACGGGATTCATCACGGCACAAAGTGGGATTGATAAAAAGATTAGAGAGAAACTGGTTATCAATGAAATGCTGGCCGGAGTAGTGAGCATGCCGAGCAACATCTTCGCCAATACAGGCACCAACGTATCCATTTTGTTTCTGGACAAAGAAAACAAAGAAGATGTGGTGCTGATTGATGCTTCCAACCTGGGCGAAACCGTGAAAGAAGGAAAGAACCAAAAAACAGTGCTAACCAAGGAAGAGGAAGACCGAATCATTGACACCTTCAACAAGAAAGAAGCGGTGGACGATTTCTCTGTGGTAGTAAGCTATGAAGATATTAAAGTCAAAAACTATTCCCTAAGTGCCGGGCAGTACTTTGAGGTGAAGATTGAATATGTGGACATTTCTCAGAAGGAGTTTGAAACTAAGCTGAAGGATTTTGATGAAAACTTGAGTGAGTTATTTTCAAAATCAAAGAAATTAGAGGGGGAGATAACTAATAATTTGACTAGCCTGAAGTATGACTAGGAAAATGATTAAAATGTCAGATTTAGTAGATGTCATATCAATGGGTCCATTTGGATCTGACATTACAGTTGATAATTATGTCAGCAGTGGAGTTCCAGTATTAAATGGATCAAATATTTCTGGAGTTAAATTGAGAGATGGATTCACAAACTACCTTACTTCAGAAAAGGCCAAATCCTTAAAAAAGGCGAACGCGAAAAGAGGGGATATAATAGTAACTCATCGAGGTACGTTAGGGCAAATCAGTTATATCCCGGAGGATTCAGAATTTGACAATTATGTAATTTCACAAAGTCAATTTCGAGTTAAGCTAAAGACTGATCTGATCGACCCGGTATATTTCACTTACTACTTTCATACTAGCGAAGGTCAGAAAAGGCTTTTGTCCTTTAAGAATCATGTGGGTGTTCCTGCACTTGCCCAGGCGACTACCAATTTTAGACTTCTTGAAATTCCATACCAAGCTATTGATACTCAGAGACAAATCGCCAAAGTCCTTTCCGATTTGGATTCCAAAATAGAACTCAACAATAAAATCAATGCAGAGCTAGAAGCCATGGCAAAGCTCATTTACGATTATTGGTTTGTGCAGTTTGATTTCCCAACCTCCGCAGCTTATGCTGCTTCGGTTGGCAAGCCCAATCTTAAAGACAGGCCCTACAAATCCTCTGGTGGCAAGATGGTGTATAGTGAAGAACTGAAACGGGAGATACCCGAGGCCGAGGGGTGGGGAGTAGGTATTATTGAAAGCTTACTTGATATCGAACTTGGAGGAACACCGTCTACTAAAGTAGCTGAATTTTGGGGAGGTGATATTCCCTGGTTAGACTCAGGTGAGATAGCAAACTTCCCAATCATTGAAGCCATGGAGCACATCACTGAAAAGGCTATTGAAAATTCAGCAACATCATTGATGCCTGCTGGAACATGTGTTTTATCAATTACGCGACATCTGAGGCCGTCTATACTTGCTGTTGATTCTTGTGCGAATCAATCCGTTGTGGGAATATATGAATCCGATAAGCTTAAGTCTTCATACATCTATCCATACCTTAAGAATGAAATTCCAAGATTAATGACATTGCGAACAGGTGCACAACAACCTCACATAAACAAGGGTACAATTGATGAATCATTGATTATTAGTCCACCGGAAGATATTCTAGTAATGTATTATGGTAAGGTTGATTCGATGTATAAGAAGATTATCAACAATGCATTGCAAAATAAGCATCTCGCCTCGCTTCGGGATTGGTTGTTGCCTATGCTCATGAATGGGCAGGTGCGGGTGGGGGATGTGCAGGAGGAGTTGAGTATGGCTGCGGAGGAATTAGTTGGATACTCCAAGAAATTATGATGAGCTACTAAATTAATTACGCCAATGATTGTAGATGGGAATTTCAGGTTAACAGGACTTAAGCAAATTGATATAACCAGTGAAGTTCTTAATCTGGTGTCATCTGCCAAAAACTTCATAATTATATGTGGCTATGGATTCACCAGGATAGGCAACCCGAGGTCAATCTTAGGCCATGTGCTAAGTTCTTCAGCCCAAGTGAAACATTGTATTCTTCCCATTGGCCTCTTCAGAGGAAAGGATGCAAACAGAGGTAAGGCATTGGAAATGATTCGACATGGTATGTCCGTTTCCATTGAGGAGAAGAATCATTCAAAGTGGATCATGAGTGAAAACGAGATCTACTATGGATCTGCAAACTTCACAATTGATAGCTTGACCAATAAGATTGAAGTGGCTTCCTTCCGCTCGTTCAAGGACAATGACCCTATTCTGCACGAATTTAAGACGTTTACTTTGTCAAGTATTAAGAAAATGAGCAACACTTCAACAAGGAAGAAAATTAAAGGAGTAATTATGAAGAACGCCAAATTGCTAACCACTTCAAGATCGCTTATAAAGCGTTATAACCCATCAATTGAAAAGGTTTATCAAACCATAGACTCAATTAATGAGGTTAGATCAGCTCTTCATGAACTTGCAGCAAACTGTTATTGGCTTTTAGATGATAGCCAGTATAAAGAGATTACATGGTTTACAACTCGATTGAACACTTATCTTAGGTTGGTTGGATTGTATGGAAGTGAACTAATCGAATCTAAAGAAATAAACAATTCTATTTTAGAGCAATACAATAGAGTATGCGATAATTTCTACCGTGATAGTGATAAACTTCAGGGTGTTACCGGCAGTATGTTGTTGCAGAGCCGTAAAGTGCCTGAATTTGCCACCCTAAATCGCAAATTGGCTCGTTCATTTGTTTCAGCATTCAAAGAATAACTCTAAGTGGATATGGCAGTCAAATTTGTAGATATCACCCGAAAAAAATTTCTTAAGGAACACCCACGCCTTTATAGATTTATCACAGTTGAAAGAGTGCTTGCTCAACTACGGAGTAAAGAACTTAACTTTATTAATCCCACCAAATGGTCTGATCCATTTGAAAAGTTTTTTTTAGAACGGGATTATCTAATAGGAAGTCGTAAAGTCTTTTTGCCAATACGAAACCGGGCCTTTTGCCTTTGTTTGTCTGGAACTTTGAGTAGCGAAGCTTATTGGCGCGTTTATGCACCAAAGGAAAATGGTATGAGGACAACTATAAAGACGGAAAAATTACTCGATTTACTGAACGATCAGAAGGGGTATGATTTTCATGTTGGAAAGGTTAAATATCAGATTACAAAAGAGTTTCATGCAATAAAATTGGACAAGCCTGCACTAATCGATGAAATAAATCGAAACCAGGTAGGGCCTCATCAATTAAGACTGTTGCTGAAAAAAAGAAAATCGTTTCTTTATGAAGATGAAGTAAGAATTATGGGAATAGTAACGAAAGCAAAGAATACAATAGTTCTTAATGTACCGATCGATTTAAAAATCGTCACGAGCGAGTTTCTCTTAGATCCGAGAATGGAAAAAAATCAGGTTAAAATGATCAAAGAGTATTTTCTGAAGAATTATGGAATAAAGGTTTGGCACTCCACACTCTATAAAGATATTCCGCGTAAAAGCATTTCACTGAATTAGTGTAAGAGATCATGCTTCAAAAACAGGGACAACATCGGATTTCACAGGTTTATCTAAAACAGTTTGCTTTTAGGCATCCCAAGACGAAAGCATATGTAATTTCTGTTTATGAACGGGGGAATCCGATCACAAGTTACAAGTCAATAAAGTCATTCACAAAAGAGACTAATTTATTTGACACCCCGTTGGCCGATCCTGGATTTGAGAGGTATTTTGAGAATTCAAGCAAAAAAGTTGAGACAAATTACCCAAAGGTATTGCGGTCGATTGATCAAACTGGCGAATTAGATAAGTTTTGCAGGGAGCAATTGATTGCTTTCGTTTCAAATCTATTCCTCCGCCAAGGGACTACTAGGGAACTTTTTCTCACCCCTATATTGGAAAGCAAGCAGATCAGAGCTAAGCTCTTCAATGAGATCACAATGTTCTATGATGAGCCTGAACTACATAAACTAGTGCTTGAAGAGATTGCGGATGACAAACAGCACTCTACGAGTCATAAACTAAACTTAATCAAAGCTCAGATTTGGGGGCATTTAAGTATTGTGTTGAAGCAACTGTCCCTGGTGATCCTTCGAGCTCGGCCGGAAACAGGTTGGTTTACCTCTGATAATCCAGTCATTATTGACACACGTGATAATATTGAAGCTTGGATTGTCCCTCCACAAGCTGAAATATATTTTCCATTGAGCCCTGAGTATTTACTTTTTATTCACAATCACCGGGTGAATACTGATAATCCAATTAAGAATTTTGAGCCCAACAAGGTTACAGATGCTCCAATGGAGATAATGGATTCAATAATGAGAACAAAAATCGGCCTAAGTGCAAACCGGTTCGCGATTTGTTGCTCTGATTTAGGTATTGTTGATTTAAGAAAATAAGTTAAGATGAAAACCAACGAAGCACCACACAATAGTTTCTATCGCAATCTAAATCTATCAATCCATTGAACAAGAAATTTATGCAGTCGACCATTACCAAAATAGATCAATGATTACCGATGAACAAATTCAATCCTACTTAGTTAAGTTTCAAGATATTGTTCGGTCGGAAGAATTCTACTTTGAAAAGGGAAGGGATAAACTGAATCAATGGCTGAATCTGGCGCTAACACCAGATGTGGCTGATCGTATCTCCACACTATCCAACGACTACGATCTTTTCTTGCGAGAAGCAGAGCGTGATCAATCGCTAAACGAAATTCTTGAGTTACTTTTCCAGATAACTGCCTATTGTGACAGGAAGGCTAGGGACAAAGCTATTTACAATGAATATGATGACAAAAGAGCCTTGGCTGATGCCAACGTGAGGATGAACAACTGGGTGCAGAAGTTGGTGCAGTATAGGCTTGACAGAAATCAAGTGGAACCAGGTTCCGTATTGAACGCCATCAACTTCCTTTTAGAGCCAGAGAATAATTCCTCAATCTTAAGCGAGAAACATCGGGCCCTTATTTACGAGAACTTGCTAAAGGAAGATTATCATGCTAAGAGTTTCGTTGCTTCGTTGAAGAAATACTTCTCTGAGTTTAATATTGTGGTGGTCAATCCTGAAAACTACACGTATCTCCTGGCTCCAATTGTTTACCAACTTCAATCCACATGGAAGGAGGAGGTTGTGGGCCTGATGGCGTCAGATGGTACGGGGTGGCATGATGATTTCATTAGCCGGTTGGCAGGTTATCAGGCTGGAGTGGTCTGGAACACAAAGCGACCAAGTGGTACGGCCAAAACGCTCAAATTCCTTCGTGAACTTGTTAAAGAAGGCAGCACCTTCAATATTTACTACAGCGCTAAAGGATTTGTGAATTATGTTGCCTCGGTAATTGACTTTGCGGAATCACAGGATGAGCTGAATCGTCTTAATTGGCACGAAAAGTATAATGATATACTTGACTACCAAAACACTTTTACAGACTATAACGATGGGTCGAAAACCGCGTCCATTATTTTTCTAATTGACAAACTGGAAAAGATTGATCCAGTACCTGTAAGTAGATTTAAGTTCTATGGCAGATATGATGTGCCACGTCAAGACAATCTCTCACCAATTAAAGTTGATCCCTTTAGTGATAGGGAAAATGAAGTTTTCTCTCAAAATTACAATGACATGCAAACTATGGAACTAAATACAATTCTTTACGGCCCTCCTGGTACAGGAAAAACATACAATTCGATAAACTATGCAGTATCGATCATTGAGGACAAGGATGTAAGCAATGTTGAGTTGGAGAAAAGAGAAGATGTGAAATCCAGATTTGATAAATATTGTAATAGTGGTGAGATTGTTTTTACCACTTTTCACCAAAGCATGACTTACGAAGATTTCATTGAGGGATTAAAGCCAATTTCACCTGAAGATGAAGAAAATGACAATGAGAGTAACATTCAATATGCCGTAAGACCGGGCATTTTTAGAAAAATATGTGATCAGGCAAGAATATCCATTACTTCCAACCAGGATTTTGATGAATTATGGTCTTCATTTTATAAAAGTTTAGATAAGGAAAAGGAGGTGATATTTACTTCAACGGAAAGCGAGATGCGGATGGAGAAGGAATCAACGGAACAATACCTCAAGGTTAGGTTTCTGAAATCGTATGACACTAGCAAATCTGAAGGCACGAGGGTATTTACGGTTGGTAAGGATGCAATTAGAAAGATATTTGATCAAAAAGTTGACGGGACCCCAGGCGCATCAAGGCAATGGGTAAGTGTTAGGGATATTGTAGGAGCAGGTCGTGCTACCTTATGTCTAGGTGTTTATAAGAAATTTTGGGAGTATGCGAAATCGCGAGGGGACATCACCACAACGGAGAGTTTAAAGCCTCACGTTCTAATAATAGATGAGATAAACCGAGGGAATGTTTCACAAATTTTTGGTGAGTTAATAACCCTGTTGGAGGATGACAAGCGAGAAGGCATGGATGAAGCGATTGAGTTAATGTTACCCTATTCAAAGTATAAATTTACAGTACCCTCTAACCTTTTTATTCTCGGCACCATGAACACTGCTGATAGGAGTGTGGAAGCAATTGATACAGCCTTAAGAAGAAGATTCAGTTTTGTTGAAATGCCTCCACGGTATGATCTGAAAGAATTGCAAGCTACATGGTTTGAAGTTAGGCTGGCTGATTTGCTTAAAACAATAAACAAAAGACTGGAAAAACTACTTTCCAAAGATCATTTGATAGGTCATAGTTATTTTTTGTCCATTAAGTCTTCTTCAGATTTGAAGGCTGCTTTTCAAAGAAAGTTAATTCCCTTGTTACAGGAATATTTTTATGGTGATTTTGGGAAGATAGGCCTTGTGCTGGGAAGCGGTTTCTTTGAGGAGCATAAGGAAGATAAGGATGCTGATCTGTTTGCCAAATTTCATGGCTATGATGCTGGAGATCTAATGGAACGATCGATTTATAGATTAAAGAATGTAGCCATGATGACTGACGATATCTTCAGCAACGCACTTCAATTACTGATGAAGACTGCTTAATAATGACTAAGCATCCGCCACTCACTGTTTTTGAACATCAAACATTAAAAGTTGGTCAAATTGTTAATGACGTAGTCTTTGAAAGGAAGCACTTCGAGGCTTTGGAGAAGTTTTATGGAAACGGAGTTCCATACTTTGGTCTAATTCACGATGGTGTTAAGTTCAATGAATTCGTAGGGGCACTACAAGTCGGAAGGCTTACCATCGAGGTATTACCCAAAGCAGACAAAAGCAATGACGATCAATTATGGCGAGGCATCCTTCTTGGAATGTTAAGGAAAGTTGGCGGATTCGACATTCATGCTCCGTCATCTTCTCACTTAAACCTTAAATCCAATTCGATCCTTGATTTATACTTTGAGCTTTTCGTTGCAGAAGTTGAAGGATTATTACACAGAGGATTGGTAAAGCAGTATAGGAAATCAGAGGGCAATTTGCCCATGCTCAAGGGGAGCATTCAATTCTCAAAACACATCCGCGCCAATGTAATTCACAAAGAGCGGTTTTATGTGAAGTATACGGTTTATGACCATCATCACGATTTAAATCTTATCCTCTACAAGACAATAAAGCTGATTCAGAGAATTAGTTCGAATTCCGCTTTATCCAGTAGGCTAGGAGCCTTACTTCTTAATTTTCCTGAGGTTGCAGATTGTAGAATAACCCCTGAGTTGTTCTCGAAGATTACCTTTAATAGGAAAACAGAAGGCTATAAAAACGCAATTAGTATTTCGAAATTACTACTCCTTAATTATCATCCAGATGTTCAAAGAGGCACACAAGACGTATTGGCCATTATGTTTGATATGAATCTGCTATGGGAGCGATTTGTATATAAGAGTTTGTACCGTTACAGTGAAGGCAAATTAATTCAGGCACAGAGCAGTAAATATTTCTGGAAGCCTGAATCTGGAAGCCGAGTGAAGATGAGACCGGATATTGTAAGCAATGACAATAAAGAAGATTGCATCGTACTCGATACCAAATGGAAGAACTTGAATGGACTAAACCCTAGTCCTGAAGACCTGCGCCAGATGTATGTTTACTCTTCTTATTATAAAGCATCTAAGGCATATCTGGTTTACCCAGCCGCTGAGGATGCTACAACTGATGGCGTATTTTACAATGAGTTAGGAGATGTTACCGATCGCGCCTGTGGTGTAATCTCCATTTCTACGTTGAAGAATATCACTGAGTGGCAAAAGAAAATTGCTAAGCGAATTAATGCAATTGATTGATGGAAAAAATATGCAGACCATTTTGAGATAGCGTGGAATTACTTTTTTGGTCGGAGGATGATTTTTGAGGGGATATAAATCAATTTGTATTGCGCTTGTGAGAAATACTTAAATAACCTGAGATCATGGATATAGATGATAGTGATTTCTTCGTGGTTCGAAAGAACCTAAACATAATTAGTGTTTTGATTATGATCCTAGCGTATTCAAATGCCGAGATACACAATCTAAACTTCTTGGGCATCCAAGTGGAGCTGGAGGGCGACAAATTACATATTGGTTTATTTACAATTTATATCTATTTCATTTGGAGGTATTTGACTAAGCTTCCATTGATGGGTATATTTTGGGGAGGGTTTATAAGCTTTTATCTGGAATCTGAAAATGGTGTGAAAAAGGAACATAATTTTAAGACTCACCAAAATGATTTTTTCAAAGAATCACTAAAGGTGAAGGAAATACTTGAATCGGATAGGAATGCTCACTTGACTGGTATCACTGTTGTTCGCTTGCCGGGTAATACGCTTAGGAACTTGAGACTTTCAGCTAATTTTTACCGAAGTACCCCAAAGAATGCTGACGGTAGTACGGATATGCCAAATGTTACTGTAAATATAAACATCAAAATTTCTTGGATTTACTTCATGAGGAAGTTGATGATATTTAGTATAAAGGGTGACAAATTCGGAGATTATGTATTCCCACTTGTTCCCGTAGTTGCCAATGTTCTCTTCTTTATACTAAAACCTGAATGGCAAGGCAGTTATAATAGATTATTTAGATCTTGATGAAAATCACTAGGGCCATTAGCATCCGCCAACCGTTTGTTGAACTTATCTTTCAAGGAAAGAAAAAGTATGAGTACAGGTCAACATTAACTAATATTCGGGAGCGAGTTTATATCTATGCAAGCCTCACGCCATCAGCCCATGAGGCCAGTTGGAAGAAAGTAAAGAAGTTGCTTGGTGAATTGGTAACAGGTGTAATTGTTGGTTCTGTCGAGAGTGTAGATTGTAAATGGGATGCCAAAGTGGAATCGTATGCTTATAACCTCCGCGGCCCAAACGGTTGAGAAAGATTCTCAAAGCAAAGAACCAACCGAGTTCCAAGTTTTGGATAACGAGATTTTAATTTTCAATTCGTCACTACTTATACCAGAAAAGTGTGGAAGTAAATATTCCCAACTATTTCAAGATCCCCAGAGCTTCAATAAATTTTGATAGTGATATTTCTGTTAAGAGTTTTTCGTTGTTGAGTGATAATGAGTATGCGCTCAATCTCTTTAAAGTTACGTGTAGTTGTCCGGATTTTTCAAAAAGCATGAGGTCTCGTTACGCTTACGAAGATATACGTAGGCAATGCAAACACTTGCTTTACCATTATAGAGAAAACATTGGATTGAATGATGTTTCAGATTTACTTAAATGTGCATTTAGCCATGGTTATCCGCTTCGTCATTATTTGGAAGAAATTGTATTGGATGAATTTGAGTACAAGGTATTGGTAAACCATGATGGCTCAGATGGTTGGTGGATAATTTTTGTGCAGGATCAAAAAGGAGCCATAAAGGCTTACGGATATTCCTCGCTTGGGAATCAATTTCCTTTTGAAAAGCCGATTGGTATTGTAACTGCATTGAAGAAAAAATTAAGGGAAATAAGAAAACAGCTAGTAAAAACAGAAAGCAGGTCACTTAAGTCGATCAAAAACAGAAAAGAGGCTGATGATGATGGATACGGATGTATAATCATTTTGGGAATATTGATTTTTTTGATTGTTTTATATTTTTGCGGTTAATTCGAATCCCTTGCAGGTGTTCTCGCCAACAAAGCATTTCAGTAAATTCAAGTGTAAACTACTATCGCAAAGACACTTCGTTTCACCCCACACAATCGATCTCACCTCAGTGTATCAGGTTTAATTGTAGTTCGCAGCAACGGAGGCATCAAACAGATCTTGGTGCTCTTCATTAATCTATTTCATAGGTTGGGGATCGCCACAGTCAACCGCCCTCCCGATAGCTATCGGGATCTGCACTGCCTTCGCGATGATGTGCGTAGGGGATAGTTGGTATTTCATAGTAGGAGACC
>JBATLM010000056.1:0-19558 GCA_049289315.1 Cyclobacteriaceae bacterium | reverse complement strand
CTCCATTGCACGTCATATTTAAAAATCAAATGAAGTCTTGTTAGGTGAAAGTGGTTGTTCCATCGTCCATGGATTTCAGGGTGTTGCAAGGTGTGGGCATCTACAATCCAAAATCTATAGATATGGTTTTCAGTATTTGAAAAGTCAATATCCTGAAACCCCAGGTTGAATATTTCCAAACATTCATGAATTCCTCTTTGGGTATGGGCACCACAAAACTGGCACTTGCCTTTATCCAGTAGCACAACACCATTCTTTTCTGCTAAAGCGATATAGTCTTGCATCGTCTTATCTCAATGGGTTCAAATTTTATCAAATAACCCATTAAACACAAGTGTCGCGTGTAGCTAGTTGGGGTTGAGTGCTCTTGTTGGTGAAGAACACCAACAAGAACCAGAGATTTCAACATGAGTCAGGGTTTTCGGAAAATCCCTTATCTCTGTAATTTATACATCAGCTCAATATGTCGCTCAATTTCAGAGGCGAAATCTTTATATAAGAGACTATATGCTGGTTCCAGTTTAGCTCTAACTTCCAACAGCGTTTCCTCAGGTTTTTTATCATTTTCATAGTCAGCTTTCACTTGTTCCCAAACGCTTGATAGTAACTCAGCATCGCGTATTAGCGATTTTGCCGTGGTTGCTTTACCGTGTCCAGTTAAGACAATAGAAGGATTTAACTTTGCTACGGCATAAAGGGTACTAATTAAATTCTGAACATTTCCACGGTCAGTAATAACCGGCATCCAATCAGAACTTAATACATCTCCTCCAAATATGATTTTCTTTTCCGGCAACCACATCAAGACATCTCCTGGAGAATGGCCATCATTAGAAAAAATGAATTCAACATCTACTCCTCCGAAATTGCGTTTTTGTTGATGACACAACAACGAAGTAGGATACACAAGTTGAGTAGCGCCAATTGTACCTTTAGTCACCCGTGAATAAAATTTCACATCTTCCTGTCCATACTTTTTCATGGATATCAAAGCTTGATCACTTGCAATAATTTCAATAGCAGTATCGGTAAACGCTGCATTACCAAGCCAATGATCAGCGTGACTGTGTGAATTAATCACCCAACGAACTGGTTGATTAGTGACCGATTTAATTGCGCTTTTAATTTGGTTACCGATTAATTCAGAGGATCCAGTATCAAAAAGCAGAACACCTTTTTCAGTAACAACAAAGTGACTATTGGAATTCCAGCCCTTGTTTTCAGGGGTAGGCAAACCAAATGATGGTGAAACGATGCTATAGACATTTTCGGCAATGGGAGTTACCGCAAAATCAAAGTTTGCATGCTGTGCCTGCGCACTGTTAATTATCAACCCAAGTAGGCCGAGGGTGAGTATAATTTTTTCAATTGACTCTTTAATTCCTTTTTTATTACTCATCGGTAATACACTTATGAACAAATGTCATTTAACTGCTGGTGGTCTGAAAGGGATACGGTGGGAATCTCCTGATCGTCTAAAACTTTAATACAATTCAAATTTTGATTCCTATCCACTCTCAAATCGATCAGCGCTTGATTGTTACTTACATCGAGACTTGTTAATAAGTTGCTCGAAATATACAGGTGGGTTAAACTGCTGTTCTGCGCAAGGTTGATATCCTGCAATTGGTTACCAGAAATGACCAGGGTCTCCAGCATTGTATTGGAGCTGAAGTCTACAGAAGTAAGCTGATTACTTATCATCAATACATTTTTCAGGTTGGAAGCGCCATCAGTATCAATGGATTTCAACAGGTTATGCGTAATATATAATACTTCAATAGCTTCATTTTGAATACTAATGGTTTCAAAGTTATTCCACGACAAATTGACATCGCGCAAATGAGTTGCTTCGGACAGTCCATTGATGGAACTCAATTCATTGACTTGAAGATCCAAAAAAACCAGGTTGGGATTATTACTGAGGTCAATCGTGGTCAGGTAATTGGCACTCAGGAATAAAGTATCCAATTGGGTGTTAGCGCTTAAATCAACCTGCTCGATCTCCTGACCCACCGCAGACAAGAAGGTGATGTTTCTAAAACCTTCTATTCCTGTGAGATCGGAGATTTCACCAAAGTGACTAGAATGATTCAGGTCCAGGAGAGTGGCGGCTTCCGCATCCGTCTTTAAAATGCGCTGGTTAACGATACCATCCGAATCTATACCCAGCTCAATTAATTGAGTTTCGAAATGTGCATCTGGAATGTCAATAGTATTGCTCGGGTTAATATCATCGTCATTGGAACAGGATACACTAAATAGTCCAATCAAAACAAAGTAGGGATAGATACCGCTATGGATAGAAAATCTCATTCACACTTTTTTATCTTATGTGAGACGAGTATAAGGTCAAATGGTTGCGATTGATGATAGTTTTTTTTCAATCCAAGTTATTGCTTGAGACTATGTGGAGAAACGCCAAAAAGAGTAAGCGCTTAGGATTAGGTGTTATCAGATTTCAGAGTCCTCTTCGAGTAACGCTGAATAGGATTAAAGAACTAGACTGTTTTTCAATGACCTCTACCAACACTATCTGTTAAGTGTTGATATACTTAAGTAAATGTTTCACAATTGCCTGTTCCACTTCCTTATAATTTTTTTGGATCAGCCAATGTCCACCTTCCAATTCCAAGAAGGTGTAATCCCCCTTCATAAATTGCTCGGTTCCCCTGGCAGCTACTTCGCCAACAGCTAAGTCGTTCTTTCCCCAAATGAATAGTGTGGGTGATTCAATTTCTCCAATGGGCTGGTTCCTACCCTTTCTGAGGTTGGCCCTGTAATAATTGAGTGCGCCCGCTAAAGAAGCCTTTCTTCTAAAGACGGACAGGTAGTGATTGATTTCATCTTGAGAAGAATTTTTCCACAACCTTCGAAAAACTTTGAAATCATTCATTCTAATTTTGATTTCAGGTATGATGGGTAGTAAAAAGAAACCAATATAGCGACTCTTCTTTTTCTGAATTGGGTCCGCTTTATATGCTTTTGCAAAAGCTTTGGTGTGGGGTACTGACAGGGCAGTCCAACTGACTATTCTATCGGGCTGATGGTAAACAATATTCCAACCAATAGCAGCACCCCAGTCATGGGCGATAAGGTGGAATTGGTATATTTCTAAAGCGTCAGCAATATTCAGTATGTCAGCACTCAGCTTATCCATGCTGTAGTTTTTAGCACCTTTTGGGCAAGCACCCTTGCTATAGCCTCGCATGTCTGGTGCTATACAACAAAATCCCAGAGTGGCAAGATGGTCCATAAGACCAGTCCACATCATAGACGTCTCCGGAAAACCATGAAGCAAAATGACAAATTCTTTATTTCCTTCTCCAGAAACCCTGTAGTCAAACTCAAATTCTTCTATTGTTATGCTTTTGGATTTTGTCATTGTGGAGAAGAGTTAATTGTGCATTGTGCTTTATTTTTTAAGTTCATTACAGCCATCTACATACTTTGTGTAAGAGGTGTTGATTATTTTCCAACCTTCGTTGGTTTCCGTCAGCGTGAATATATCTATTCCACAATGGGTAAATTTTCCATTCACTTTAAATTCGTAAGGAACCCAGGCCATTGCAATTCCCTTATGGATTTTGATATCATAGCTTAATGGTATTTCTTCCCAAACCTCTTCAGAATTAAAAGTTCCGATATCATCACGAAACGATCTCATTGACATACTGCTTGATTCCGTGGTATTGTTGATGGACAAAATTTGACCTTCCAGAAATACTATTTTCTTGTAAAGTACAGTGTCTTGTTGATTGAGTGACTCAAAAAATTGATTCACTATTTTCTTGACTTCTACTTCATCAGTATAACTCGATTTTTGTGAAGAACAATTAAAGCAGATCAAAGTTGTTATCAATAAAATTATTTGTCTCATACTTTGAGGTTTTGGTTTTCCCGTCTTGTGGAATTCAGTATAAAATCAGAAATGAAATAGGACAAAGTACTAAGCACGATCGCTACTAATAGTTCGGGAATGATCTCTCCATCAATATTTCCCCAAGCTAAATAAGACAAAAAACCTACCGACATTGAGGTTAGCGCTGACTGCCAATAACACTCTTTCTTCACTATAGAAAAGATAATCACGGGAATCATTACGGGTATGTAATATTCGGTTACTGTCATGATGGCTCCCAGCACTGATGACAGTGTACTTGCTATGATGGCGGATACTACCCCTAAAAAGACCGTATACGATTTTGCAATTAAAAGCTTCTTTTTTCGTAAAGATGGGAATATAGCGCCTACAATATCTTCACTAAATAATACACTGCTTGCATTTAAAAGTGTGTCTTGTGAAGACATGACAACTCCAATCATTGCTATGATGAAGATTCCATAGAGGATTCCTGGGAAATTATTGGAGGCTATTTGAAGAAGAACCTGATCATTATCGCCCAATTCCGGATACAAGTAGTAACCAGCGCTTCCGATAAACACCATTAAAATAAACCATAGTGCCATAAACAATCCGGCAGCCATCGCAGCCTTACTTGCCACTTTACTATTTTTTGAAGCTAAAAATCTTCCTAATCCAGATGAATCCAATCCGGAAGCACTTAGCAACCATAGCAGAGCCATTCCTATAATTGCTACAGTAGGCGATAGGTTAAATGTGTCTGTTGTCTTGGCAGACGATAGTGCAGCATATTCCTCCCACGAAAAATTTTGATTGCCAACTAAAAGAATAGCGAGAATAGGGATTAGCAATATAAAGTGTAGAAACTGAATTGCATCAGTTTGAATAGTTGCCCTTATTCCACCAAAACTGGAATAGACAACCACAATACTCGTCATGATAACAATCGACCAGGTTTTGGAAAAGCCGAAAACATTGTTAATCAATTCACCTCCTGCATAGCTCAAGGCTACGGTAATTGCTGAGACAAAAAGCAATGAGACAAACCCAGATGCTATTTTAATACTTATATGATTGTGCCCATTTTTACCACCAACAAGATCACCAATGGAATAACTATTGACGAACTTGTCCCTAATAGTGGGAACCAGTATCAAACCAACAATGGCAAGTCCAACTCCACAAAAAGGGGCAACATAGGCCATGAACATGCCACTGGTATAACCTTGTCGTGTCAATCCCATCGTCCAGCCTGGACCAATGTAGGATGCACAGATCGATGAGAAGATGAGGAAAAAACCTAAACTCCTCCCTGCAACAGAAAACTCTTCAAAATTTCCTTTCTTTCTGGTAAAAATTATAAATGCGAAATAAAGTAGCCCGAAAATAATAACTACCCATTGATTCTCAGACTCCATAAATACCTCGTAATTATTAGCTGGCTTTAATCGTCAACGATATTGATGTTACACTTTCTCCACTTCCACTTTTGTTTCCTGAATCGCGCCTCCCCGACCCATATCCGTGAGCAAATGACTCGTGAGTGCGTTGGCGGAAGATCCTCCTTTTAATAAGGAAGGCCAGAATCCTTGTGGCATGCAGACTACTCCCTGCCGTACTTTATTACTAATGCGTGCAGTGATCAATACGCGGCCTCGCTGGTTATACACTTTCAGTTCATCACCGTCAGCAATATGACGTGCGTCAGCATCCTCTGGATGGATCTCCAAATAAAACTTACCCTCCTTCTTAAGGATATGATCCACGTTGGCATGACTGCTATTCAGGAAATTTTTAGGGGTCTTGATCGATAACAAATGCAATGGGTACTTCTTATTTTCATCCTCACTGTATTGGAAAGGAATATAATCCGGAACCGGTTGTTCCAGATCAGCATCGTAAAAATGACACTTCCCCGAACTGGTTTTAAAATTTCCTTTAGCATGAGGAATCCACTTAGCCGGAATATTTAACTTTTGTCCCCCGTGTTTTCTTAACGACTCAAAAGTGATACCCTCCATATACTCATGCTGACTATCCAAAGTCTTTTTTACAATATCAATATCAGCTTCATACAGGTAGTCCTCCTTGAACCCCATCTCCCTGGCCAACAATCTAAATAATTCTGAATTGGGCTTGGCCTCTCCTACTGGCGGGATGGCCGGTTCATTGATATTGATGTAAGGCGTGCCCCACGAACTGAAGACATCCCAATTTTCCAGCACACTGGTAGCCGGAAAAACATAATCCGCATAGCGCGATGTATCGGTGAGGAAATGCTCCGATACAACGGTGAGTAAGTCCTCTCGTTCCAGGCCTTTGATCACTAAATTTTGATTGGGTGTAGTGGCTGCAGGATTCGAGTTATAAACAATCAGCGCATCGATGCCCGGATTGAGTTCGGTGCTGTTCAATGCCTTACCCAGTTCAATCATATTGATGGATCGGGTTGTTAGATTAGCGAGCTCAGGAGGAAGATTAATACTCTCCCAGTTGAGTGCTTCTCCAAAAAGTTCATAGGTCATATGCATCAATCCCCCTCCGAAATGGCGCCATGCCCCCGTCAGTGCAGGCAACATCGCTATCGCTCTAAAAGCACTGGCTCCATTGACCTGATGCTCCATGCCAATGAGCACACGAATTACCGAAGGGGTGCTTTGGGCATATTCTTTGGCAAACGCAATAATGGTTTCTTTTTCTAGGCCAGTGATTTGGGCAACCATTTCAGGATCGTATTGTTGAACATGCGCTTTCAATTGTTCAATACCTACGGTATAGTTGTCGATGTATTCCTGATCTTGAATGTTTTCATTTAAAATAACGTGCATCAACCCCAGCGCAAGGGCAGTGTCTGTTCCCGGACGAGGTTGAATGTGCCAATCAGCCTCTTCAGAAGTTGCTGACTGAAATGGATCTACGGAAATGATCTTTGCTCCATTGCTTTTGGCCTGTTGAATCAACGGCCACAAATGCTGATTGGAAAGAACAGGATTGGTACCCCACAACACGATGTACCTGCTATGAATAATATCTTCAGGCAACACGCCTGTTGTCTGACCATTGGCAGCCATGATACCCGCTACTGCTGCGTCTCCACATATGGTACGCTCCAACTGACTGGCACCGATGTGCGCGAAAAACCTATTGGCCACCGCGCCTCTCTGTACCAATCCTTGATTGCCACCAAAACTGTAGGGCAACACCGCTTCACCTCCCTTTTGGTCAATAATAGTTTTAAGTCTGTCCGCCACCTCGGAGATGGCTTGTTTCCAACTTATTTTGATAAACTCACCACTGCCTTTGGCACCGTTTCTTTTCAGTGGTGTTAAAATGCGATCCGGGTGAAAGGTGACATCAGTTGGGAAATCCGTCATCTTATCGCACAACTTGCCGGCCGTATACGGGTCTTTGTTGGCTTTAAATGCGGTAACCTTATTGTCTACTGTAGTGACGTGCCAGCTGCATCGGTCAGGGCAATCATGATAGCATGCACCGTGGACCGTTTTGGAAGTTTTGCCTGTCTCGCAACCAGACAGCAGCGCCAATGAAGCCAGGCCAATGCCGCCTTTTGCGCTCAGCTCAATAAACTCCCTGCGATCTATTGAGTTATTCTTTTTTGTATCCATGTGCAATTTAGTAATGACCACCAACGCCCATGTGTGCCACCATCAATAAGCCACTAGCAAAGTAGGGTTTTCTTGGTTGGCATTCAAGGTGAAAGTGGTTGCACTTTTCGGTAGTGTCCACTTTTCAGGGGTGCGAGGTATACATTACTAACCTACAAGGTATACATTGCTAACCTACGAGTTATACATTGCTAACCTACGAGTTATACATTACTAACCTACGAGTTATACATTGCTAACCTACGAGGTATACATTACTAACCTACGAGTTATACATTACTAACCTACGAGTTATACATTACTAACCTACGAGGTATACATTACTTACCTACGAGGTATACATTGCTAACCTACGAGGTATACATTACTTACCTACGAGTTATACATTACTTACCTACGAGTTATACATTGCTAACCTACGAGGTGTACATTACTATGGTACTCATTCCCCATTTATGGGGTGTTTTGGCTGTTTTGCACCTTAACAGCTTCGGTTATAATACCTTTAAAAACCCCTTGGCAATGTGACGCTGTTAGGATAAAAGGGTTAACACAAGCGAGACGCTAGCGCTAGTTGGGGCGTGTCCCCTACATGCCACAACAAACGGTTTATTGCTTGGGTCGGGTAAGTATGTGTCTACTATTCAATCTTCCTACCCAGCTTTTCTTGTCCACCCTGAAAAAGGGTTAAACTCTCAACAGTATTGTCATCCAGTTGAAACACAATCTTTGCTTCAACGACAGTAAGAAAAAAAGTGGTATCATTCTCCGGATAAATCCCGAATCTTTCTTGTCCCGTTGCTTGCGCAAATAACTGATTCCCCTCCTGGGTTATCGTTATTTTGAAATCAGGGCTCAACTCGTATACACCCACATATTGTGCAAGTGTAGATGCAGGTATTTCCACTGCATCACTTTTAAATTTAGGTTCAGCTAATTTTGATCCGGGGTCAAGTAAATAAAAGCCAATATCATCGGCACCTGCTGATGAATTGGTAAGCAGTACTACTCCCTTACCGGTTTCCTTTACAAATCCGGCAAAAGTCCTGTACCCACCCGTTCCACCATTGTGCCAGATGACATCACCCTGCTCTCCTTTCTTGATATGCCACGCCATGGCCACTGACATGGCACCAGCTTTATCATGTCTCACCTTATGCGTTAGCTCCATGGCTGCGGACAGTGGCGTATCTATATCACCCAGTTGCGCAGCAATAAACCTGGCCATATCAGAAGTTGAACTTCTGATCGCTCCGGCACCCGCCAGCGAGGGAATGTCCCAATTCTCAGCCACCTTACCGTCACTATGCCCCAAAGCCAAATTTGCTTTCATGCGCTCCGTGAATTCAATTCGGGTGTCATTCATCTCCAGCGGATCTGCAATCGTTTGAACCATTAATTCTTCATAGGTAGTGTTCTTGTTCATGGCGAGCAGATGACCTAACAGGCCTTGAGCCAGATTGGAATACTCATATTCAGCGCCAACAGCGCGAACAGGTTGATAACTCGAAATAGCTTCATGCATCTGCTCTACAGTATAGTCCGCATAAGGATTGTTGGGATTAGCCGGAGTAAAGTTGCCAGGCATTCTGGGTAGACCAGAGGTATGATCTGTAAGGTGGCCGAATGTAATAGCTGTATCACCCATCACTGGAATGGTAATGTCATTGGGTAGAAAGTCATTCACCTTGTCTTCCAGTTGGATATCTCCATCCAGAACTTGCTGTGCCAGTAATATCGCTGTAAAAACTTTAGATATAGACCCTATTTCATAGATGGTATATTCATCTACCTCCTTACCATTTGCAGTAGTTTTGCCAAAATTAAAATATTGAACACCTGAGGAGTCGATGATGGCCAAAGCCATGCTTGGAGTAACACCTTCCTCGATCCGTTTTTCAATTGTTGCTACGACTTCAGCTGGAAGGCCTTCTTTGTCGGTTTTTTCCGGACTATTCTGACATTGAAAGGTGACAAAAGAAAGCAGAAGAATGATCAGTGTGATGCTATAGTGTTTCATCTTTTGGTTTTAGAATAATTGAAATGGCTATCAACGACCTCTATGTTTGTGTGCCGTCTTATATAAGGAATACCAAAGTAGGGTTTTCTTTGTTAGCATTCAAGGTGAAAGCGGGGTCATTGTCTGCCGTGTGCACGTTGGTGAAGAACATCAGCACGAGCTAGTAAACTGGTAAGGGGCACAAGTCATGCGCTTCCTTCCCTCATTCCGAGGCTTGCGCCAGTTGAGGGTAAGCACTGAAGCACATGACACATACATCCTGTTGTAAGCAGTTATTAATTATTCAATTCCTCAATGGCTTTACTTGCCGATTGTGCTGCTGCGTGGAACGGAAACCCAATCATTACCATCAGTGTAGGCTCCACCTACAAAATATATTTTACTAACAACAGGTTTTCCAAGTTCCCTTACTGTTTTCCAATCTGCATCATCAGTCATATAACCTGATTTAATAAATGGCTCCTTATTCCAATTTTGAGAAATGTGATATAGGACTACTCCCGATCACGTATCTCCCACCTGCTTGCACACATGCGGAAAACGCATGCCAGCTTGGTAATCACACTTCAATTTTTATTTAACCATTTCCTCAAGGCTATTTGAGGATAGGTCTTTTATAAATATCGGGAGGAACTACTTATTAATACTCAGACAATATACCAAACACTGGGTATGGTCTCTCCGTGCTACCTCTGCTATCTATGCAAAAAGATAAACTAAATAATGAATCAACAGAAAACATATGAGGTGTTGTGTGCTACTAGGATGAAAACTGTATTCGTTCTCTGCCTGGTAATGGGTCTTTTACTTCACACCGAGTCCAACGCTCAGCTCAGTGAAGTTAAAACCGATGGCAAAATATTTAGAACAGCGCTTTACTATGGCAAAATGACCAACGAATGGTCTGGTAAAATTGAAAACGAGAAGTTCAGCGCCATTGTCTTTGATATCAGTTATAGCCGATCCACCTATGGCAACTTTAAGTTTCAATCCAGTCACCGCTACAAGATTCTCGGTGATGTGATAGCCCTGCTTTATACCAAGCCCGGAATAGCTGAAAAGCCAACTCCAGGCACTCCCACATTGACGAGCGTAATCGGTTGGCACAATTACGGACTTTCATTAGTCTCTACTCAATATGTTCAGTTTTCTGCTGGTGGACATATCGGTGATTATTTCTATGGTGTTGAGGGACTGCATAGCTCCCGGAAAGCAGTTGAAAATACAAGTGGCACAATTTATTACTATGGAGGTTTTGGCCCATTGGCGATGGTGGATGTAAGTATCCCTGGCACACCCTTAGTGCTTCATTACGAAGGGTCTTATGCTTTCACTTTTGGTGAAAAGCCTGTATCCCCGGATCAACAACCAGAAATACTCAATCAAATGTTTGAGCTAAGACTCGACAAGGTATTTTTCAATCTTGAAATAGTTAGTGGCCTCAACGACTGGAGCAACAGAATAAAAAGACAACAGTTCGGCATCGGTTTCATGTTTTAATCCTAATCCTTCAATGAAGAATTTATCAATTTTTATCTTATTACTATCTACCCTATTTTCATGTGTAGACGAAGACGCTCCAGGTTCTGAATGTGGAAAGTGGGAAGTGGAGGTTAATAACTCCAATGCAACAGTAACTGTAGAAAACGGATTGCTGATTGTTGATATTAAGAATCCAAAATCAAAAAATGATGTACGCCTCATTCAACGTCAGACAGAGGCTGATAACCACAACGACATCTCAATAGGAATCACCCTCAAAGATTTCCAATGGACAGGTGTTGATGGAGGAGCTTCCCGTGATGCCCAGATCAGTGCTTCTGTGGCTTACAAATCTAGCCCTGACTCTCCCATTCTCACTTCGGTATATGGGGCTGACAAATCCACTTTTTTCGTTGAAGGCAAAGAAGTCTTTTCGAGAATGCAAGGCTTTGGAAGAGTCCTTCATGAAGTACTTTTTTTCGCTAAGGGTGAATTAGCAGCATTTGAAAGAGACGCTCGCACCTTTCCCATGACGCTACTCTCAGTGGCTCCCAAGGTAGTGTATGTCGACTTTGGTATAGATCCATCCATTACCCGACAGAATCCTACTCAATCCATTCACTATGAAATTGATATCATCAAGTTTGAACAGTATACCAATACTCAGAATCAGATTGTAATGGTGACAGGAACAAAAAACGGTGACAAAAATTACGGACTCGCCCACGATACCTTTGAATGTAACTCTCTAAAATAATTATGAAACAGTTGAACACTTTTTTAATAATTCTTTTCATCACAAGTACATTATTACTCCATGTATCTTGTGAAGAAGAACCTGCTCCTATTGCACCCTGTAATGACAACCAATGGGCTACTGCAACAAAGAATGGTGAAGAAGTATGTCTGGGTGAATTAGCAGTCAGTTACTTCAATCCCAATACAGCTAACGCCTTGATAACTTTTAATGCCGGTAATGAACTCACAGGAGCAAGGGAAATAGATGCTGAATTTTCCATTCCCACAGATGGTATTGCATTGAACACAGCTTACCCGCTAAAATCCGGATCATTGTATGGAGCTGACCCCATACGATCGGGTACCATTACTTTTTTAGTATTTGATCCTCCTGCTCAAGGTAAAGTGGGTTGTATCGCAGGTACTTTCTCACTGACAGCAGGCTCACCAAACGGGCCAGCTACTTTTGAATACACCAACGGAAAGTTTGTGTATAACAAAGGAACGGTTTACGAAGAGGATAACCTTCGAGATACCGGCTGCAACCCATTTAAATAAATACGCCTTCAATAGCTGACTATTCCCTACATGCATACATTTTTTTCATCTGCTTCTAAAAGTATTTTAATCCTTACTTCAGTTTTATCCATTCAGTCGTGCTCTCTGTTTGAAGAAGAGGATGAAATTTGTAAGGTGACGGCAGAGCCACTGACGCTTGATAATTTGAAGGTGACGGAAAATGCAGTGTATCGGGGAACAGGTGCGGGCACTGTTAATTACCTGTCCAGCACTTGTAGTGATGATGGCAATACCATTGCCACATGGACATACACTGGAGAGGCCATCTATGATGCGACCACCAGTTATACCAACGCAGTCCCTCCTGCTTTAATCTTTGATCAGAGTTCAAGTTTTGAATTCCTTACCAGTGGAACGGTGTGTGTGCAAATGGCTGCATGGGGCGATGCCTCTGCTGAACTATGCAAAGAGGTCACTGTACATAGAAGCCATGTGTGGAATCGCTACCATAATGATTTTCCGGGAGGTAAAAGCAAACAACAAGTAACCATGAACATTGGTGGTGATGTATACAGTGGGTTCGGAATGTTCAACAACTGGTACAAGTTTGACACCACTACTTTTGAGTGGGCACCCAAAGCAGCTATTCCTAACCTACTTGATTTTAATGCTTTTGCTGGTTTCTCCATTGATGGTACGGGATACCTGGTGGGTAACAATTCTAAGTTATATGCCTATACCCCTGGCACAGACGCTTGGATAGAGAAAGGAACTTTACCAGAACTGGTTTCCACCATTATTAATCTGGGAGCTTTCGATGTCCGATCTGAATACAGTTTCTCTGTGTTGGGAGCAAGCGATGGAGGAAAGGGATATTTTGGTCTTGGCAATCAGGACCGCCTTTTTGAGTATGACCCCACTAACAATAGCTGGAATGAACTGACTAAAAAACCAACAAAAGGTATAATTGGAGATCATTCCTTTGCCTACAATGGTAAAATATTCAGTGGGCAGTATGTATACACTATTACTTCTGATAGCTGGGTGAGAGGCAATGCCAATTTCAACGTATCAGCAGGGTACTCACCTGGATTTGCAAACTTAAACGGTGTAATGTATGGAGGGCGTTCCGGAAAAACGGTCACTTTTGATGGCGAAAATGTAACAACGCTTGATTTAGGAGGAGCCGATCAGTTTGTTCAGGTTCCATTGTTAAGGCATGGTAACGGAGCTTCCACTGGCAACTTTATTATTTTCCCTCGTTTGATGGGAGCCAATGGTTCAGACGAGATGAAGATGACTTATTATATAGACAGATAGACTTTTCTGCGCTGTACAACCCATTCAGTATATTGCGTCACCCCTCATGCCAAGACTCCTGTAAAAGCTGTAGATCGACCACCACGGAATGGTCCGATATTGCTTGCCAATGAAAAATAATGCTTTGTGAAAATATTCAATAAGCTCTATCTTTCCCGCGCAAGAAAGATGAAATACCGAATTCTATTGGTGGATGATCACCAAATTCTACTGGAGGGTACAAAGGCCATTATTGATGGCGCTTCTGATTTGTTTGAAGTAACGGATACAGCTCATACTCCTGAGCGAGCTCAACAGCTTTTAAAAATCAATGATTACGACATCTTAATTACCGATTATGAGATGCCTAATATGAAAGGCATCGAACTGATCAAGATAGCCAAAGCCGTCTTACCAGAGATTAAAACCCTCGTGTTGAGTATGCATGATGAGCCTTCTGTAATAAGAGAGCTTCTTAAGGCGGGAACAGATGGATTTATTTTAAAGAAGGATACCCACCAAAGTCTAATAAACGCACTTGATAAGGTAGTACGTGGCAAGAAGTTCCTCAGTGAAGATGTTTCAGATATACTTATTCAGGGAATTGACGAAGACAAAAACAAAGACCTTACGCCCAGAGAGGTTGAAATCACCAAGTTGATCGCAAAAGAATATAGCACCAAGCAGATTGCGGACATTCTCTTTATAAGCGAACGGACCGTAGAAACTCATCGGAAAAATATCCTCAAGAAAACAGGTACCAACAATGCAGTGGGGCTTGTGCGCTATGCCCTTAAAAACAATTTAGTGTAAAGACTCACCTGAATCCACTTCTGTTCTCTCAATCTGTGGTGCTGATGTGCCAATAGCAATAAGAATCGATGACCCCTTTCGTTCTTGCTGTGTATCAATCTCCATTTTCCCTCTGATCAGGTTCAGTCTGGTGTTAATGTTTCTCCAACCATTCCCCTGGCTGTTCTTGAATTTTTCTATGTCATACCCAATTCCGTCATCTTCGATTGACAACACAAATTCATCCTCATGATTGCTCAATCCTAAATAAACATGGGTGGCCTGGCTGTACTTCATGATGTTGGATAAGAATTCCTGAATGATTCGATACAGAGAAACTTCTACTACTTCGGGTAAGCGGTCTTCAACATCCAAAACAGAAAGCTTTACCTGAAGTTGATTGGTGTTGTTAATTCGTTTGGCCAATTCCTCCACGGCAGCAACCAATCCTTCTTTCATCAACGTTTGTGGCATCAAGTTAAACGCGATGTTTCTGATTTCCTTGTGAACATCCTTTAGCAAGTGCGTTGAGTTTTCATACAGCTCATCTCTTTTGTTCAGATCTCCGCTGAGTTGGCTCATGGATTGAATATTAAGTTGAAGTGCAGCAATGAGCTGCCCCATCCCATCGTGCAAGTCTGTTGCGAAACGTTTTCTCTCCTGCTCCTGTGAATCGATCACCGCCTTTATCTGCGCTTCGCGCATTCTTATTTTCTGCTCTTGAAGTATCGACTTGGATCTTTGAATGGATCTGTAACGCAGGAAGTTGAACACAACAATTACCAAACCCAGAAGTATCAGCAATCCTATAATGAGGAAAGTGTTTCTTTCTAGTGAAGCCGTTTTTAATTCATTCTCCTGATTTAGAAAATTTATTTCCTGATCTTTTTCCCTGGTCTTGTATTGCGTCTCCATCTCCACAATATCCTTCAATTTTTTCTCCTGGAACATAGAATCCTTCACCGCAAAAAATTTGTTCCTGAAGCTCATCGCGCGTTCGTACTCTCCCCTCGCTACAGCAAATTCATATTGCGTATTCATGATCTCCGCAATCATGTTTCTCGATTTAATTTCCTTTGCCCTCATCAGGGACGAGTCCATATAGACTTGCGATAGCGAAAGCAAACCTTTGTGTCCATAGGCGGTGCCAATGTGAAAGTAATTCAACGATTGATTGTACTTATCGCCTATCTCTATTGCGATCGCTACTCCCTCTTGTGCATAACCAATTGCCCGGTCATACTCTTTCACCACATTAGAAACAGCAGCTGAATTGGATTTACAAAGAAGCAGTCCGCTTGTGTACGATGCCTGGCTGTAATTCTGAGAGGCACTGTCCAGATAACTTCTGGCTGCAACTAAATTGTTTTGGGTAAACATGATGCCCCCTATGTTGATGTACATATTGCCCACTTCAATGGGATCTCCCAGTTGCTTCTTCTTTTCCATGGCCTTGTTATAAAACTCCATGCCGGTTATATCATCACCATGCTCCATATAGGCTATGCCCAAGTTATTGAACGTGTTACCTGCCAAACGCAGGTAGACTTTTGCCCATAAGGGCTTTGGCTTATAGGATTCAATTATTTCAACTGACTTATACAAGTAGAGGATGGCGGAGTCAAACTGCCCTAGCAATTGATGGCTCCTCCCTACATTGGAGAGCGATGAGATTAAACCCAAAGAATCCTTCGCGGCTACGAGTAAATTGTTCGCATCATTGGAGAGAGCCTTGAACCGTTCATATTGGTTGTCCTTTCCGTAAAGCGTTGCTAGGTCAAGCATAACCTGTCCTTGCTTTACCCACTCTTCTTTTTTAGCAAATTTTTCAATTGCCATATTATAATAATCAATTGCCTGATCTTTTTCACCCTGAGATTCATACTGAATACCATTCAATGCGGTAATCATTGCAGCCGATAATTCCTGATCGATTTTGAGAGCGGAGATATTACTCATCAACTCCTCTGCTACAGGAGCGTCTACCGGGGCATACACTCTTGCCAAAAGCCAATAAGTATCTAGCTTTTCCTCGGGCGAATAGCTGTGAAGTGCCTGCTTTAATGAATCAGAAAAAATAACATCCTGAGCGTGAGATGTGTGGAGTACTCCAACGAGTAAGAGAGAAAGCAGAGCTGAACGAAAATTCAAGGTCAAGCAGTTTAAAGGCAAAAAAAAACCCACTAGTAGGTAGTGCAAAATTACCACAAAACAAAGATTGAAATCACTCCCGACTAAGAAGATTTATAAAACTTAATTATAATATAATTGTAAGCATCCGCTGAAGCAGAATTTATTCCATCCACAGAAACAATTCTCTGACCATCACTGAAAAAAATTTTGCAAATATGAAGCACATCATTCCAAACACAGAACCTCATGCGCTCGGGCGGGTTATCTAATCTATTCGTTAAATTTTTGAATCGTCAGTATTTCTGCTCTCCCATAAATTCTTATATCTAATAAGTCCTTGTCACCAGCTACTAAATAATCTGATTTACTCTGTTTTGATAAAGCTAATAAAAAATCATCCTTTGGATCTCGACAGATTTGTTCGATTTTCTTAATCTTTACTTTTTCGGGGATTATTTCAAGAAGGGAAATTAAGTCTGCAACTTTGTCCTGGGTGAAGTACTTTTTTAGTTTTTCTCTTTTTTTGACAATTGCCTAACCAAGTCTAAGATTTGACCGAATTCTAAGTCAATATGGTATGTCCCAGTTTTCATAATTTCAAATTCAAGAATTTTTGTTCACTTTACACTGTACCACGGCCTGGCGCACAGCAATCCTATATGCGTAATACCTATGTATCTCTTTTATCAGAAAACAAACGTATTACGCATACAGGGTGGTATTAAAATATAAGGATACTCCTAACTAATGCGCCTTCTTATATAGGCTCCTTAACTTAAAAACACATCACAACTTGATCTTGATCCCTCCATTCATCACAAAGCTGTCTACGGGGGCGTAAATATCGCGGAAGGTGGGATTGGTAACGGGGTCAATAAAAATGGAGAATGTATTTGAGGCTAGCATATACTATGGTGTCTTCGAGGCGGTGCCGTCTATCAGTTCATATTTCTTCTTTCTCTCCTGCCACCTTTTGGCAGCAAACTTTTGCATGTCCTCTATCTTGTCTTTTTCGTCCAGTATTTCAAAACCCAGGAGGGTTTCTATGATGTCTTCCAGGGTGGCAATGCCATCCATGCCTCCGTACTCATCTGTCACCAAAGAGATGTGTTCCTTGCGTTGCAGCAACTCTTCCCAGGCATCGAACAAGGTGATGCTGGCGGGGAACATGGCAATGTCGCGTTTGATGTCTTTGAGTTGTAAGTCAAACTGGTCTTCTGCCAGCTTTTCAAATACCAGTTCCCGCAACACAAATCCGGTAATGTTGTCTTTGTTGCCTTTGTAAATGGGTATTCGGGAGAAGTGCAAAAACTCCTTGTTGGCTAAAAACTGCTTTAAGGTCATCTCTTCATCGGCCGTTACCACCACAATGCGCGGTGTCATTATGGATTTGATCTTCAAACTTTTGAGTTTGATCAGGTTCTGAATGATTTTGTTTTCCTTATCGGCAAAAATACCTTCTTCCGTACCAATGCTTGCCAATGCAGATATCTCTGCCCGGCTGGTGGTGTATTCGCCTTTTTCTCTGGAGAGCATTTTGGTGAGTATAGAAGATACCCACACCAATGGGTAGGTAATGAACATGGAGACCTTGATCATTTTTGTGGCAATGCCCACCAACTCCCTGCTGTAGTTGGCGCCTAATGTTTTGGGTATGATCTCCGTCACCACTAAAATAAGAATAGTAAGTACGGCTGAAACAATGCCAAAGTACGCATCACCAAACACCACGGCTGCCTGGGCCCCTACTCCTGCTGCTCCTACTGTATGCGCCACGGTATTTAAAGACAATATGGCGGAAAGGGGTTTGTCTACATCCTCCTTGAGCACGATCATGGCCGCTGCACTGGTGTCGTCCTTCTTAGCTTTCAAGTAGGAAATGGGTACAGACAACAGCACCGCTTCCATGATGGAACACAAAAAGGAAATAACGAGTGCAATGAAAAGATAGATGAGTAATAGCGTCATGCTCTAAGTTAAGTATTTGTGTGGCCTGTCAAGTGATAGCCATACGTTTCCTACTGGCTTACTCTCTGGCTGCCTTGAATTCGCTTCCCTCATACCATTTAGGAAAATATTCTTCATTGGCCAGTTTCAATCCTACATTGAAATGCAATTGCAAGTCCAGCTGCACACCACTTAATACGGTTGTCTTCGCATCGTATTCATCAGAAGGTTGATGGTACTTATTGATGCGATAGTAATCGTTATGCGCTTTTATTTCTTCTATGCTATGATCAAACCCTTCATACGCACCACTGGCGTACAGCGCAGGGATACCTATTTTGGCAAAATTAAAATGATCTGATCGGAAGAAATATCCTTTTTCCGCTTCGGGATCAGGAATAATATAGCGCCCTTGTTGTAGGGCTGCTTCCCTCGCATATTCATCCATTTCAGATTGACCATACCCCGTGATGGTCAAATCTTTCATCTTTCCCGGACTGTCCAGCGCATCAATGTTGATATTGGCCACTGTTTGTTTCGGATTATAAATTGGATTTTCCGCATAATAGGCAGAACCCAGCAAACCCTGCTCCTCTCCGGTAACTGCTAAAAATAAGATCGAACGTTTTGTGGCGTTGCTTTTCTTGAACGCTTCAGCGATCGCCAAAAGACCTGCCGTACCGGAGGCATTGTCCACCGCGCCATTGTAAATAGAATCACCATCGATGGCTTTGCCAACGCCAAAATGATCCCAGTGGGCAGAGTAAATAATGTATTCATCTTTTCGGTCCGTACCCGGTATCAATGCCGCTACATTTTTGGAAACGTCCTTTTTGATTTCATTGTTAACAGATACAGAAACATTGAGGTCCAGCGGAATAGGTTTAAAATCTTTATTGCGTGAAAGGGTTTTATAATCCTGTCCTTTCATGGCGGAAGCATCAAACATTTTCTTCGCACTTTCACCACTTATCCACGACTCTACATTGAGCTGAGGCAGATCGCTTTCTATAATTAACCGTGCACCCGTCCACCCGGATTCAATCACATTCCAACCATAAGCGGCTGGCGCTGTATCGTGAATGATGATCAATCCTGCAGCACCCTGTCGGGCCGCTTCTTCGTACTTGTAAGTCC
>JBATLM010000055.1:0-7063 GCA_049289315.1 Cyclobacteriaceae bacterium | reverse complement strand
GCGTAAGGCTGGCACCAATATAGACAAGACTAGAACCGGTGAATCCGCTTTGGATGAGGGACAATGTCTCTCCGCTAAAAGTTGAAAATGTGCTAAAACCACCGCAGAACCCTATCGCCCAGAAAATTTTGGCTGACGGAGACAGGAGTTGACGGGCATCCGCTAAACCTAGAATAAGGCCCAGAGCGAAACAGGCAAGGATGTTGGCCACCAAAGTACCAAATGGAAAGTAGTGGGTATGGAGCGTGCCAATCCACCTTCCGACTGAGTACCGGAGTACGCTACCAAGTCCTCCCCCTAAAAAGACTAAAATTGCTGCTTTCAAACCTTAACGTTCATTCTGATTTTGAAACTACAGAATAAACGATTACTGAAAAAAATTCACGTGTAGGTTATTCGATGGATTCTGAGATAATTGCTTCTGGATCTTCCAGTTTTGCCCGTTCTGCTACGGAAAGATTGAGCTCCTGAGCAATTACAGACTTAGTGGGTCGAAATAATATGAACAGCACGAAAATTAGAGGCACGATAATAAGGAATAGAACATGTGCGGTAATTATGGCCGCAACAGAGACGAACAGTCCAGGGATTTCCAGAAATGCAGATCGGATAAGATTAGCACTGAAATATCTTTTCATCTTATGAATGAGGGGTAATTCTGGTCGAATGCCCCTAAGAAAAATTCTGAACAGGATATAGCCAGCCGCCAGACTCAAAGGAATAACAACCATGATGATTTTTTGAAATGACAAGGCAAGGGCATTGTTAGCAGCACCTAAGTTCCCTTGCTGAATGAGGAAGTAAGCAACCACTGCCAATAGAGTCATGGCGCCAAGCTGTGCGAAATAAATAATGTTAAGTGTTCTGAAATATTCCTTCGATTTAATTTTCCGTGCCATCTCTTTAATTGTTACTGTTTTTCAACCATCATCCCGTCCATCGTTTCAAAAACTTTTTGTTTTAATAAAGAAGTCTCCTTTAGCGTTAGCTGGTCTGTTACTATTTCTTTGCCTACAATTATTTTGATGGTGCCAGGTTCAATATGAACTTTATTGGGCGGCATCAGCTTTCCTGCATTCAAGACTACAACCGGAATAATAGGCTGTTTGGTTTCGATGGCAATCCTGAATGCGCCATCGTAAAAAGGTTGAAGGCGTTCTTCGCTTCTGTTCTGAGTGCCTTCAGGAAAAATTAGAACAGAGATACCCATCGCAAGAATGTCTTTCAAGTGCTCCATACTCTTGCGCCTGCTTTCATTGCTCGATCGATCTACAATAATACAGGCTGACTGCGCAATCCACCCAAAGACTGGAATTTTTTTAAGTTCTTTCTTTGCCAAGGGTCTGAACTGAGTGGGGATGGTAAGGGTAAGACCGGGAATATCCAGGTAGGAGGTGTGATTGCTCACATAAATGTATGCCCGCTTTTTATCCACATTTTCTAATCCTGAAATGCGGTAGGGGATAAAATTAAGTTTACTAAAAGTCCATGACCAGAGTTTTAAAAATTTAAAACCAACAGCGGCAACTCTGTCACCAAAAACAAAAGGGATGAGGATGCCGGGCAGGTAGAGGATCATAAACACCGAAAATACAGTGAGTACCCAGATCATATAAATTTTTAAAAGGATGTAGCGGATAATCTTCAATGAAAGAAACTTTTGATTAAACTGAAAAAGTGCCTTTTTAAGGTTAAAAAGGAACAAACAAAGCTACTATTTCTTTTTTATCAAGGCCATGTAAAATCCATCAAACCCATCAGATGGCCAGCAGTGGTTTTCGTCTACTAGTTCATAAGCTGGGTTGGAAGCTAAAAATTGTTTGACTTGTTCTTCATTTTCTGACGGTAGTATACTACAAGTAGAATACACGAGCATTCCTCCTGGTTTTACCATGGTAGCATAGTCAGAAAGTATCTGCTGTTGCAAAATTTTGACTTTAGAAATATAATCAGGAGACAGCTTCCACTTTGCATCCGGATTTCTTTTCAATACACCAAGCCCTGAGCAAGGTACATCCAATAACAATCGATCTGCTGAGTTGGCCTGGCGTTTTATGGTTTTAGAATTTTCAATCACCTTGGATTCTATATTATTGGCTCCAGCTCTTCTTGCCCTCTTTTTAAGCTCATCTAGTTTCCATCCTTCGGTATCCATGGATACTATACGTCCTTTGTTTTGCATGAGTGCAGAGAGGTGTAGTGTTTTGCCACCGGCCCCAGCGCAGGCATCAACTACGCGCATGCCAGGTTCTGCTCTCAAAAAAGGAGCTATCAGTTGCGAGCCAGCATCCTGTACTTCGAACAAACCTTGTTTGAATGATTGACTTCCAAAAACATTCATTCTCTTATTAAGGATCAGCGCATCAGGAAATTTTGAATTGACTGTTGTTTCAATTCCGTCTTCCATCAGGTGATGCTGAATGGTAGCGAGGTCTCCTTTTAGCATATTGGCCCTTAGCACTACCTCGGCTTCATTGTTTAGGCTTTTCACTTCTTGGGCCCATCGGGAGGGAAGCGCTGCGTTCCCGAGTTCATCAATCCAATCGGGTATTGACTCTCTAACGGGTAGCGGGTATTCTTTTTGAAACTTTCCTATTACGGATTCGATGTTAAGTTTTTTAAACTGATCCCAATCTGGCAGATCGATTTCTTTCCAAATCAGCCAGGCGCCCAACATGCTCCAGTAATCATCGTTTTTAGAATCGGAAACAGCCAGCAGGTATCGGTACCAGCGAACAATGTCGTAAGTCGTTTCAGCAATGAACCGCCTGTCGCGAGCGCCCCATTTGGGATTTTGCTTCAGTGTTTTTTCAATCACCTTATCTGCGTACTTATTGTCTTCAAATATTGTTTTGAGTGCGGTGACTACTGCTTCTGAAAGGTTTCGATACAATTTCACTGGCTTCTATTTTTGCTCAAATTTAGGTGTTGTTGGTTACAATCGTGGAGGTAGTGCTCATTCTTCTTTTTGTGAGAAAGAGGAATTGATTGATCGCTGTAATTAAATAGCTACCATCAACAGGATTTATGAGTTTGCCTGAAATGACGTGATGAACTCACCTCACTTTCCTCCTAAACATTACCCTGGGTAGTTTCATGCCCAGCATCAAAGAAATCCAGCCTAATATTACAACATGCTCTAAGTAACTACCTCCTACATTGGGTAGTAGCCCTCTTACCCGGGGTAAATAAGTGAGAAAGAAAATCCCCCAAACAAAGTATTGAAATACAATCACCATGATGTTGAATTTCTTTTCTTCCAACCTTCCTTGGTCGTGCCTGTCAGCAATGATGGGCATTAAGAAAATGAGCAAGTAAGCAACAAAGCCACCCGCCACACGATATGGAATTATCTCTGTACCTGACACATAAAGAAAAGTCAATAATTCTAAAAGGTGAATCCCGTGCGCAATTGCAAAAATGTGAAATGGTTTTTTAGAGAGCCACGAATAAATATCAACCGGTCGATTGGCTAAAAAGATAATACTGAAGAGCAACAATGAGAAGCGACCGCTAAACCTTGTTGTGGCTTGCAGACCTTCCACAGTCCATCCATAATTAATAATCCCCAATGCACCGAGACCTGCTTCTGCTATTAGGCAAATCAATACGGCATTGCGAATTGTCATGAATGTTTAATCGTTTAGGTCCTCAAGAGATTGTATCAAACTATCAATTTCATCTTCACTATTGAAGTAATGTGGAGAAATTCTCAAGGCCCAATCCACTTTTTTTGATGCGAAATCGATTTGCGCATTTGAACGGTGACTCGTTGAGGTATTGATGTTGATGGCGCGCAAGTATTCTAGCACTTCATTGGGCTGCTTACCTGGCATTTCAATGGTAATGATGCTGGATTGATGTTTACCAATATCGAGCACTTTGAGTTCGATGGAGTTTAATTTGGTTCGCAGAATATCACAAAGGGTTCTATTTCTTTCGGCAATATTTTCGATGCCAATATTCATTGCATATTGAATGGCTTCTTTGCTTCCCATTACTAATGCATAAGGCAGTTCCCATTCTTCAAAACGTTTAGCGTTCATTCTTGCCTCATACGTATCTGGCCCTGTCCACTCAGCGCCACGCATGTCAACAAACAGTGGAGTCAATTTTTTCTCAAGCACGTTACCAGATGCATAGAGAAAACCAGCGCCTCTTGGTCCTCTGAGAAATTTTCTCATCGTGGCGGTGAGAAAGTCACAACCTATTTTTTCTACATCAACAGTAATTTGTCCTACGGACTGACATGCATCCACCAGATAGAGGATGTTTTTTTCATTACATATCTTGCCAACAGCTTCTACTGGTTGGATTAAACCTGTGTTGGTGGGTACATGCGTAAGAGAAACCAACTTCGGGTGATGTGTATTGATCAATTCCTCCATATGGTTCAGGTCTACTCCTCCCGTTGACAAGCTATGGGCTCTGAGAAGTTGTATACCTAACCGCTCTTGCAGCGAAAGAAAAGCGATTTGATTGGAGATGTAATCTTCATTAGCAATCAATACTTTGTCGCCTCGTTCGAAAGGAATGGAGGAGAGGGCGAGCGCAAAGGAATTGGTGGCGCTTGAGGTAAACGCAATATTGTTTGCTTTCGTGTTGATGAGTTGGGCTGCACTTGTGTAAAAATCATTAATCTCTTCTTTTCTTATGTCAGCTGCTTCATATCCACCGGTTATGGATTCAAAAGAAATGTAATCGAGAATGGCCTCCGTTACAGAAAGAGGCGGAAGTGAAGCTCCTGCATTGTTAAAATGAATTTTGGATGCGCAACCTGGCGTGTGTTTTCTTATCTCATCGAGGTTCATAGTGTTGATTAGACTTTAGTGGTAATAAATGTCTTTGATAAACTCGATTAATCAAAAGTTTAAATAAATTTATTGGACGCTTATCTTATCTATTTTTTTATGAAATTTTTTCTATCTGTTGCATTTGTTTTTTTTAGTTGTTGCCAGGTGTTTAGTCAAGAAATTGACTTTTCTGTTTGTGAAAACTGTTGGGATCCTGATTCATTGGGTAATCACAGGGCAGTAGTGGAAGTGACAAAAAAGAGCGATGTCGCGAAAGTGACGATTCCATGGCGAAGAAGAGATTTAAAGCCAGAAGACAAAAACATTTTGGTTTACTCAGAGCATGGAAAGCAAATTGTAAACGTTTCTCGAGGAAGTATCAACAGAGAATTGGGCGAAGTATTTTTTGAACCCTCAGAAGGGATAGGGAAATATTATATCTACTATTTGAAGCAATCAACCGTAGGTCGTTCTAATTATCCAACCGTTAATTATCCTCCATTCAAATCTGCGGCTACGCCAAATTGGCTTGGTAAGTTAAAGTCTGCTCGTACTGCAGAAGCCATCTCTATCCAGGCCATCGATGAGTTGAATAGTTTCTTTCCGATGGAGGTGATTGCTACGGAGGCTGAAGTAAATAAATTGAAAGGAAGCTATGCTGGAAATTTTATTCTGTTTCCAGAAGACCGGATGCATCCTATAGTGATGCGGCATGATTTGCCTTATCGGTGGGTTAAGCAGAGTGCACAAAATAAGTTCGAGGGTAAAGCAGCAAGGGGAGAAAATTTCTCTTACCAATTGGGATTGTATGCTTCGAAACAGGATGTTAACAATGTTAAAGTTGAATTCTCTGATCTAAAGTCAGCAGATGGAAATGTAATTGCTTCAACCACGATGTCAAGCCTCAAGACCACTGGTGTTGATTGGGATGGAAAGAGTTTGAATAAGATAGTCAATGTAAAGAAAGGAGATGTTCAGGCGCTTTGGTGTTTGATTGATGTGCCGTCAGCAACAAAGCCCGGGACATATAAAGGAACGGTCAAGGTGAGTGCGGAAGGTAATTCTCCCGTTTCCATTGACATTGTCTTGAATATAGAAAATGAAGTAGTATCCGATGGTGGCGTTAGCGAGCCGTGGAAGCAAACCAGATTGACTTGGTTGAATTCTCAGTTAGGTGCCAACAATGAGGTGATTGCTCCTTATTCTCCGTTAGTAGTTAAAGACAGGATCATCTCTTTCCTGGGTAGGGAGGTCGCGCTGAATGCTTACGGTTTACCAGCGCAGATTACAAGTTACTTTGATCCTAAGATGACATCCCTAACAACAAAGGGTAAGCCCATGTTGAAAAGTGATTTTATGTTTCGCATCAATGCGAATGGAACGGATGCAATCACCTGGAAGAACAACGGTTTAAGGATTACTAAGCAAACTCCTGGTTTGGTGCAATGGGAGACAACCAACGAGTCGGCAGAATTGATAATGAAAATTAAAGGCCAAATTGAGTTTGATGGATTTATGTCTTATTCCATCGAACTCAATGCTAAAACAGATTTGTCTTTGGGAGAAACTCGCCTTGAAATTCCGATGCAGCAATTATCAACACCTTACTTTATGGGTCTTGGTGAACGTGGAGGTAAACGTGATTCGTATATCAACTGGAAATGGGATGTGGCCTCTAAAAACCAAGACGGTGGATGGATCGGTGATGTGAATGGAGGAATCCATTTTTCGTTGCGTGATGAAAATTATGTTCGCCCTTTGAATACCAACTTCTACTTGCAAAAGCCTTTGGTATTGCCAACGTCCTGGGGCAATGAAGGCAAAGGGGGCATTACCATTGAAGACTCAGGTGATGTAACGCTTGTTCGTGCGTACAGTGGTTCCAGGGAAATGAAGAAGGGAGATCAATTATTCTACAACATTAATCTGCTCATTACTCCTTTCCATACCATTGATACTGACTTTCAATGGAAGACCCGATTCTATCATCAGTTTAGTCCGGTTGATACGGTGGTGAAAAAGAAAGCGTCTGTAGTGAATGTACATCACGCCAATGACATCAATCCATACATTAATTATCCTTTTATCCAATGGAAGGAAATGAAGGAATACATTGACGAAGCACACAGTAAAGGTTTGAAAGTAAAAATTTATAATACGATACGAGAATTGTCTAATCGTGCTTATGAAACCCAACCCATGAGAAGTTTGGGTACAGAAATTTATTCACCCGGTACGGGCGGAGGATTCTCTTGGTTGCAGGAGCATAT
>JBATLM010000054.1:0-27281 GCA_049289315.1 Cyclobacteriaceae bacterium | reverse complement strand
ATCAAATGGTATGTACAGTCCATCAACGCCAATACTGTGGCCGCAGTTTGCGGAAATTAATATGTTCAACGAAATGGTTGATTGGCCCATTCCTATCTATATACTACACGGTGAGCAGGATCACAATGCTGAGTTCAGTTTGTCTAAAATGTATTTCGATTCACTCAATGCACCTCACAAGGAATTCTTTCCATTTCCAAATACTGGGCATGCCATACACTATGACCAACCGGAAAAATACCGTGGAATATATTTGAAGAATATATTAAATGGATCAGGCAGCTGATAAAGGTGACCTTTAATAGCGTAAGAGACTTAAGCACTCACATCAATCATATCCCGCAACACTGCAGCGCAAGTGCCAGTAGGATCGGCTTCATAATTTTTGAGTGAAATGGATTCGTAGAGATCGGATTTTATTTCAATACCCATTTCCCATCCTTTGCAAGAACCAATGAATGAATCGGCAGCGACCGTTGTGGGTTTTACTTCCAGCTTCCATTCTTTATTCTTTTTGTGAGCGGAAGCGACAAGCTTTATCTGCGTGTTAGCTTTGGCAGCTTTCTGAACTTCTTCAGTTGTTACTTTTTCAATGCCTTCTATCTCGATATCATTTATAGAGCCATCAAAATCGCTAAACGATTTCATGATGATGTACAACTTGTTGGCGGTATCCTGCCCACTTATGTCCAGTGAAGGATCTGTTTCGGCTGCACCAATTTCCTGGGCTTCTTTGATGGCTTCATCCATTGATACGCCTTTTTCCAGTTCTTGTAAAACAAAATTGGAGGTAGCGTTAAATATTCCATAAAGGCTCTGGAGGGAGGCTAATTTTAAATCTCTTTTTAAAACATTAATCACGGGTAAACCACCGCAAACCGTAGCACTGTAGCGGATAGTTGTTTTGTATTCTGTGGCAAGTGCATAGAGTTCGTCAAAAGCCAACACCAATGGTGCCTTGTTGGCGAATACCACATGCCACCCTTTTACAATTGCCCTTTTTATCAATTTGATTCCGGGGTTGTCTTGCTCCAGGTTAACAGGAGAAGCATCAATAAGCAAGTCAGCTTCTATGCAGTCGGCAATAAACTCAGGATCTTTTGGAATGAATCCGGTGATCTCGTTCACCTTACCTTTGTTGTATTTTAAGTTGATCAGGTCCTCGTATGCAAATCCCTTTTCGCTCGTAGCCATGCCTGAAGAGTCAACAACCCCCACAATTTTGAAACGGATATTGTACTGGTTGATTATATCTTCTTTTTTGTCAATTAATATTTTGAGCAGCCCCAGGTTTACATTGCCCAACCCCACGATTACCGTTTTTACTACTTCAGCCATTGATCTATCAGGCGTTGCCCATTTCTTTTAATGCTTTTACAAATACATCCAACTCTTTTGTAGTAGTGTAGATATTAGGCGTAATCCTACAGCCGTGTACATTGGCGCCATCGATGGCCACCGTGTAGATATTATACTTTTTTATCAAGGTGTCTGCAAGGTCGTGTGGTTTCATTCCCTTGATGCCCACATTGGCAATACCACAAGATAGTTTCGGATCTTCTGGTGTGTTGATCACAATGTTTCCTTGCCCTCTTACCTTATCGGACCAGTAGCGTTGAAGGTACCTTAGTCTTTCTTCTTTTTTATCTCTGCCGATTTTCAAATAATAATCAATGGCATTGGCGATGGAAAGATCTGTATAGACGGGATGTGTACCGATATGATTGAGAGCTGCAATATCATTTGGTTCTGTCTCTCCTTCAGCGAGCAGAGGCCATACATTATCCACCTTTCCTTTTTTTACATACAGAAAACCGGCACCTAAGGGAACACTTAGCCATTTGTGCAAGCTTGTTCCGTAGTAGTCGCAATCCAGGTCTTTGATAGAATAGTTGATGTGTGCAAAAGCATGAGCTCCATCCACCATTACCAATACACCTTTGCTATGGGCCATGTCACAAATTTTTCTAATAGGCAAAATGTGACCTGTGATGTTGACCATGTGGCACACCATCAGTAATTTTGTCTTTTCTGTAATTGCATTGGCGTAGAGGTCTACGATTTCCTGATCTGATTTGGGATGGTTAGGTACGGAGACCATTTTATTCACCACACCATAGCGCTTGGCTACCAGTTTGAATTGATTCAACATGGCGCCATAATCCTGTTCGGCCATCACAGCTTCATCATCTTCTTTCCAGTGCATTCCACTGATTACCAAATCCAATGATTCAGTAGTATTACGGGTGATGATCATTTCTTCTTTGTCGCAGCCAGCCAGCTCCGCTAATTTGGCTGCCATTGCTTTTTTATTGTCCCACTGCACGGTGCGCATGTAGTAGGAGCCTTGGTAGTTTACTTCTCGCACATGATTGATATAATTTTCCAGTGTCTCCTGAGGCAGGAAACAGTAGTAACCATTTTCAAGATTGATATAATCTGGTTTTAGTTTATATCCACCTCTGATCTTTGCCCAGAAGTCTTCGTCTTTGGCTACTTCATCAGCAGGTAAATGAGATGCATCCTGTAACAACTTTTCCAGTGCACTGATGGAAGGGGATACACTGAGCCCCATTAAAGTGAGGTTCTTGAGAAATGATCGTTTGTCCATGGCTTTTCTATTTGAAAGAAAAGGTAAAGAGATCGCTTTGTAAAAGCAACTCTGTTTATATGGCTTAATATAAGTAGTATTATTTTGGCAGAATCAACTACTATAATTGGTTCCTACACTGTCTTGGCAACTACTGGCTGTTGTATAATGGGTGTTGTAACTTCACTCTTTTGCTTTTCTACATCCTTGTTGATGTAATACATCATCCAAATGGAGATGAGCATCGTACACATTACCACATAGCCCAATATATCATAACGTTGCAATGGGCCATTGTCTACTTGTATCACAATCATGCCTGCTATGGCTGCTGCAATGCCGCCCGAAATTTGTTGTACGGAAGAATTAATACTCATAAACGCACCACGATCTCGAGCATCAGGGATGCCACTCATTAGAGCGGATGCGGAGATCATGCGCGATGAGATACCTACGAACATAATTACACTCATAGAAATGACAACCCACAGAGGAGTGATGCCGAAGTGTGTGTAAATAGACACTACAACAATACTAATAACAGAACCAGCTGCAAACACTTTGTACTTTCCAAGCTGATCACTGAGCTTGCCAATGATAGGGCCAAAGACAATAGAGAATACACCCGTAACGCCATAGAGTATAGGCAGCTGCTCCATCGTGAGCCCAAGGTTATGAATGCTAAAGGCACTACCAAATGGCATAAGCATAAAGCCACCTGTGGCCAATAAAGTGGTGGTTAAAAATGCCCGCACATAATTCGACTTTGAAAGAGTTTTTGTTAAATGTTGGAAGGCGTTGCGATCAGATTTTATGGTAAGATGTTCGTCAATGGGTTTCATATAGTAGGCAATCACAAGACCCACCACAATGCCCACAGCGGAGATCATCCAAAAAGGCGCATGCCATCCGTAAGCATTGGCCAATACCAAACCAATGGGAAGCCCCAATACCTGGCTGGCTGCAAACGACATCTGCACAAACCCCATTACACGGCCTCTTACTTCTAACTTGAAAAGATCGGTGATGATGGCAAAACTGACAGATCCGATTACACCTCCGAAAATGCCTGTCACAATGCGTGCTATGAGTAAGTAATGATAATCAGGAGCCATTGCACAGAAGATGGTACCGATCATGAAACCCGCATAAAAGAATAGAAGCAACTTCTTGCGATCGAATTTGTCAGCAAAGCCTGCTGTGAGTAGGCCTGACGCTCCTGCACTAAATGCATAAGCGGATACCACCCAACCAAATTGTCCAGGTGTAATGCTCAACTCATCCATCAATAAAGCGCCTAAGGGAGACAACACCATGAAATCAAGAACGATAGTAAACTGTAGAAAAGATAAAACAGCTACTATAAAAACTTGATAGCGGGTGAAGACGCTTTGGAACTTGGAATCTGACATTGAAAAAAATCAAGGCAATATTAAAGAAAAATGTCCTAAAGAATTTTTGTTGCTTAAATGTTAAATACCCCAAAATGGAAGTGATGTTGATAATCTTCACTTTAAACCCGATGGGCATCATTGCCAACCGGGTTCTTTAATTAGGGTTTCATAAAAAACAATCTTGTAATATAAATGCCATTGCTATCAGAAGCACTGCCTACACTCTCCACACCGCTGGTGACAAAGTTGAGTTGCCATCCTTCTGATAACATCTCATTGATCTTGGCGGTAATAAGAGCATCATTGGACGCAATGTTTTGGAAGTTGATGCCGACACCGCTGTAAAAGTTGAGCAGTTTGGTTTCAGTCAGCTTATCAATTTTTACATTGGATCTTTTGATGCTTTTCTGAACAGATTTATTTCCTTCTGTTCGCTCTGTTGTGAAATCAGAAGTATTGGCCATTTGCTGGTGTTCAATAATTCTTGATCTACCTATCCCCATAGGAACGATAGACTCCACCACAGTTACTACTTTCATTTGTTGTGCGTTCACTTGTGTGAATGCACTTAATAAGATTACTGCTGCTATTACATTTTTCATTTTTTTCATTTTTGCGTTTGTTTAATTTAATCTTTACTAGTTGATAGCGAGTACTACATTTCCTCGCTTATGTCCATTGTCTACGTAAGTATGTGCTTCTGCTATTTGCTCCAGAGAATAAGCCCTATCAATTATTGACTTTAGGTAGCCAGCGCAAATCATTGCTCTGAGTTCATACAGAAGATCGCGCAGGGCGGGCACGGGTAGGATGCCTGTAGCCGAGAACTTCGCTTTCTTTTTCCCAATTACGGAAGTCCATATCATCTGGATCAGTAAAGTGAAGTTGAGTACCGGTGAAATGTATGCGCCATCGGTAGTTAGTACCTTTTTTGCTTTCGAAAAAGTGCTCTTACCCACCGTGTCGTAGATGACATCGTATTGCACACCCGACTTGGTGAAATCCTGCTGGGTATAGTCAATCACATGGTCTGCACCCAGTGATCTCACCAATTCTATATTAGTTGTACTGCAAACTCCAGTTACTTCCGCTTCATAATATTTGGCCAGTTGCACGGCTGCCGAACCTAAACTTCCTGATGCACCGTTGATCAATACTTTCTGTCCGGGCTGTATAGACGCCAGGTTCTTAAGGAAGTTGATGGAGGTCAACGGACCATCACAAATCGAAGCGGCCTCTTCAAATGATATGTTTGCTGGCTTGCTGATGATCACTCCGTTTTCAGCTACACATACATACTCAGCATTGGTACCTGCACCCAACACCGATTCTCCGAACACAGCATCTCCTTCTGTGAAGTGAGTAACATCTTTTCCCACTGCTTCCACGATACCGGCAAAGCCAGTTCCGGAGATGGGATTATTGGGTTTCAGTAATCCGATAAACAGTCTTCCGTAGAAGGGTTTACCTCTTCGCATCATGGTATCGGCAGCGGTTACCGAAGAAGCGTGAATGCGCACGAGTACTTCGTTGGCTTTGGGTTTTGGTTTTACAATGTCCTTGAGCTGGAGTACTTCTGGCGATCCATATTTCTTTGTTATAATTGCTTTCATGGTGGTCATAGTTTAAAGTGTCTTTTCCTGTTGTTGTTGACACAAAACTAGGGCAGGGGTAGCGCGCAGAAGTTCGTCTTCACACGGAGACGTTCGCAATTATAAATCCGAACGGATTTAGGAGTAAAACTGCTCCTTGAAGCTATAAGGCTATTCCTGTTCTTTCAGAAATTGCTTGGGAGTGAGACCCGTTTCCTTTTTAAAGTAGGTATTGAATACCGTTTTGGAGTTGAAGCCGCATTCGTAGGCCATTCCGATAAGCGTGAGGTGGGCCTTTTTGGGGTCTTTAGAAAGTGCTTTGAAAGCTTCTACTCTATAATGATTGATAAATTCATTGAAGTTCTTCCCCATGTTTTCGTTGAGCAGCCAGGAGAGCTGATTGGGGTGAATATCAATTTGTGCTGCTAATGACCTGAGCGATAATTCCGGATCCAGAAAAGGTTGATTCTCCTTGATGTGGCTCAACAATCGATCGGTATAGTTGTCAGCTTCCTTTTTACTGAGCAGCTCTTTTTTCTTTTTAGGCTCCTCCACCAGATCATTTTGGAACAGCATTTTTTGCGCTTCGGCATAACGTGGATCGTCTTTAATGGGATCCACCAATGGATCAGCGAAGCGAAGCATCACCAACGAGTATTTGTTCTTCATGGCGTTGTCTATCCATTCCAATGCTTTGTCATGCTGACTGAGTACGCCATACAACAAAAAGAGATAAGAATTGGCACTGAGCCCTTCTGGTGTATTGGCCCGATCTGTAAGCAGCTTAGCATACTTAGTGGCGTTCGGCTCCTCCTTTTTCATAGCATAGGCCAGTGCGGTAAAACCCAGTTCATCATCAGGCACCACCACCTCAGCAGGTATTGAGTTTAGAAACTGCAAGACTTCATCGTAGCGACCCAACTTCAACAAGCAGAGTGGCTTGGTTGCATTGGCAGGAATGTTTTTGGGATTGGTCGCTAAACATTGATTCAATTGTTTCAAGGCTTCTTCAACATTTCCCAGCATATAATTGTGATAGCCCTGGAAGAATAAGGTTTCTTGTGACAGGGGATTAATACTTAACGCAATGTCGAGGTGTTGTTGCGATTTTTCTTTTTGACCAGATATCACATACAGGAAGGACATGAACTGCTGGGCTTCTGCAAAGTTTGGGTTCAGCGCCACTGCCTTGGCCATTTGAGCGATCGCAGATTTATAATCACAACCGATGAAAAAAGAAAGATTAGCTTGCTGGTAATAGACACCCGGAAGTTGATCATTCAATTCCATGGCCTGCCCCGTCAATTCAGTTGCCTTGCCCCAACCTTCTTCAAAAGATATAAAACCAGTGGTGGCTAAAAAGCTATAGCAGTCGGCCATTCTTACATAGGAGTCGGCATGTTTGGGATCCAGACCAATGGTTTTTTCAAAATAGGATATGGCCTTTTTAATATCATCTGGATTCCATTTGTTGAAGTGAAATTTTCCTTTGAGGAAATAGGAGTAGGCATCAAGGCTTTCAGTTTGTTTTTCTACCAGGTGATCCTGAATTTCAAAGTGACCAAATTGCTCACGTAACTTGTCTGCGATATGCAGGCTCACCTCATCCTGTATTTCAAAAATGTTTTCCAGCTTCCTGTCCCACGTTTCAGACCAAAAGTGAAAATCGTTTTCAGCTTCAATCAACTGTGCGGTAATGCGCACCCTGTTGCCCGCCAAGCGTACGCTGCCTTCCAATAGCACCGCTACATTTAGCTCCTTACCGATTTGCCGCATGGAGATGTTTTTGCCTTTAAAGAAAAAGGAAGAAGTGCGCGAGGTAACTTTCAGGGTTTTGATTTTGGCCAAGGCATTGATAATCTCTTCCGTAATGCCATCACTAAAATATTCATTGTCTTCGCTGGCGCTCATGTTCACAAAAGGCAATACAGCAATGGTTTTACTTTTTGAGGTCTGCTTTCCTTGTAAGGCAGAAGCTTCTGGAACGGTAATGCCTTCGTTGGTTACTGCAAACACTTCTACTGGGTCGGCTATGTTTTTTAATGAATAGAATCCCAACGAGCGTGTGGCAATGTCTTTGTGGTTTTTGAGTTCATCGTTGAGCTTGCCTGACAGTAGGATAGAACCTGCCACCGCCATGCTCTCAATACGAGAGGCAAGATTGACACCATCACCATACACTTCTGTATTGCTGAAGACGATGTCACCAATATGCAATCCCACCTTCAAGGGTACAGGATTATCTTGTTGCAAGAGTTTTTGAATAGCGATAGCACATTGCGTAGCCTCAATGGCACTTTTGAATACGCTTAGCGCTCCATCACCATAATACTGGATGATCTCACCTTGATATGCTTGATGTTGCTCTTTAAATACTTTGCGATGTTTTTCTCTGACGGTAGCGGCTACTTTTTCATCACCTTGCATCAATGCCGTGTAGCCCACGATGTCGGTGAACATGATAGCAGCGAGCTGACGAACTTTCTTTTCCTCCATGGAAAGGGGGTGCGGATGAATTTTTGAAGGCTAAAAGTAAAAACTTCAAAGCTAAATCCCAGTTGAAACAAGTACTAAGAAGTAAATATGATCAATAAGTTTTATGTTCTTCCCAAATTGCGTGTCCCTGCCGCCCAGTAGAGATACGCTTTCTGTTTTTCAAATTCTGACAAAAGTTTCAACCATTTGGTTTGGGATTGAATTAATTTTTCCTGCTGCACATTGATTTTGAATAAGTCGCTTTCACCCTGTTGAAGATTAAGTATTTCTGCATTGAGTAACCGCTCGTAATTGGAAATCATTTCACGTTGCTGATTCACGATGGATAGAATATTAATCAGTTGGTTGTAAGTGCTGTTTAAGTCATTGATGATTTCTCGTTCAGTCAACGATCGGTCATATTGAGTGTTCATTACCTTCAACTTAGTTTGCGCCAGCTTCGACCGTTCTTTACGAAGGAAAACTGGAATGGAGAAATCAACACCTAATTTATAATCTTCGTTGAGTTGCAAGGAACTGTTCCAGTCGGGATTGAATGGCTGGTTCAGTAAATAATAATTGAGATTCAATTTCGGCTTGAGGTATTCCGTAGCCAGTTTTCGTTCCACTTCCAATTGCTGTAATTTAATATTGAGTTTTAATAAATCAGGATGATTGGTTTTTGCCCGATTCGTTAGCTCTTCCAAACCACCTTGTGTCATCATCCAGGGATCCGGTTGGCGTGTGGGTGCCCACTGCATGTCCAATGACAAAGGGTTGGAAAGACTATCCCATAGAAATGTAGATAGTCTAACTCCCGTATTTTGAAATTCCAGTGCGGCTTCCTGCTGCTCAATAATTCGTTGCTGCCAGGTAATTTTTGCCTGGATGGTATCGATTTGTGAGGCCTCACCATACTGATGATTTATACTGACCCTTCTGAAAATTTCCCCTGCTATGGTAACACTTTGATTAAGCAATCGATAATTGTAATAGGCATTGTACCATTGCCAATACTCTTTTGCCGCCTCCAACAAAAGTTTATTGATCAGCTTTACCTGTTCTGCTTCTGTTAGTTCTTTAAATAAATCGGCTTGCCTAAGGGCTGCTCGCCTGTCATCAGTGATCAACCCACGCCCTAGCGGTATAGAAATACCCGCATAAAACTGCTGGTAGTTAAATTCATTATCTATATATCGTTCGGGATTCAGGTAATTTCCCCGATTCCTCTCCACACCAATAACAGGATCCACCGGAAAAACAGTAGGGAACTTTAAAGATCCATTCAGGATGGAGTAGTACTCCTGATCATTGTAATCTTTGGTGAGGAGTTGTACTTCCAGTTTGGGGTCAAAGTTACCCCGCGCCATTCGTATTTCTTGCTGCGCTACATCGGTGAGTAATGCACTCTGTTTGGCGATCGGATGATTTTGAAGAATAAGACTATAAAAATTTTCTATCGTAAATGGTCTTACAGAATCGGGCAAGACAAACAATTCATCCTCCATCGTGGGATTTTGCGCAACTGCCCAGCTATTAAAAATTACAAACAGCATAACTAGAAATCGCCTCATCCGACTTGTGTTGAGATTTTGCATGCTATTGTTTTTTTTCTTTGGGTAAATCAATTTGTCCCTCAAGTGGGGCACTGTATAAACTTGGAGGAAATCCATTGAGTTGTCTCCACAGTTCATACCACACCGGTACACTGTCAAGCATCACCCAGCCCTTTGTTCCCGACCCTACTCTTATTTGTTTTGGCCATGGTTCATCATTAGCGTCAGGGATTATCAAGATTCTGAATTCACCAGGTTTTGAGTTGACATAATCGATCACTCGTACTTCACCACCAAAGGTTCCTACCGACACACTGGGCCATCCGGAAAATTGAAGGGCCGGCCAGCCATCAAACTCCACCCGTACCTTTCTGCCTTTGCTAATGAGTGGGATGTCCATTGCTTTTACATACATCTCTACGGCTACGTCTGATGACTGTGGCATGATCGTACAAATACCATCTCCTTCTTTGATGGTCTCACCAATACCTGCTTTCATGGCTTTTACAATGTAGCCATCTTGTGGCGCCAGTATTTGGTACTGGGCGTTCCGCACTTCAACATTGGTTAGCTCATTGCGAGCTTTTACAATTTCCGCCTGGGTATCGAAAGCTTCAGCGCGCGTGTTATTCAATTCTGATTCTGCTTTGCTGATTTTGTCAAGGTACTCAGCTTCCACACGGCCCAAGTCCAGTTGTGCATTGAGGTAAACAGCCTGTGTCTCCTGGAATTTGTATTCAAACTCCTGGTACTTGGTCAGTGGAATGTTTCCGGCCTCATAGAGTTTTTTGTTGCGCTGAAATTGATTTTCAGCATTTTGAAATCGAATCTTTTCTGCTTGAATTATGGCGGTGGCTTGTTCTAATTTAAGCATAAGTGAATTGCGTAGCGCAAGTATCTGGCGTTCCAGGGCTTTGGCTTTTTGATCTTTGCTCGTCAGGCTGCTTTCCTTAGCAGTAATCTGCTGCTGCAGACGTAAAATCAGTTGCGGGTCAAAGTACTTTTCTTTGACTTCGCTGATGGTAATAATGGTATCTCCCTTGCTGACCAAATCACCTTCACGGACGTGCCATTTTCGTACCTGACCCGCAATCACCGTTTCAACGGTTTGCGGTCGGTTCATGGGATCTAATGCTGTAACATTTCCATTGCCACGGATATTCTGTTGCCATGGAAGAAAGAGTAAAAGGAAGAACAAAATGCTAAATCCGATGAGCCATTTGGCCAACAGCTTTCCGCCAGATGGTGTTCTCAATGAACGCAGCGAGTAGAGACTGTCATAGTCTACTTGCTTTTCTATAGTTCGGTTTGATAATTTTAACATACTATTCGAAGTATTGGTTAATTAATCCTTGTTTGAGCAGGGTATTGTAAGCATCATCGGCCACAATTTTTCCATCATCCATGATCACCACCCGATCGCAGGCGGCCATCACCATAGGATCGTTTGAAACTGTCAGCAGTGTCCAGCTACTATCCGGGCTAATGACACAGCGTAGCAATTGGAGTTTATCTACTTTGCTTAATCCTGAAAAGAAGTCATTCAGAATGATAAGCTCTGGTTTTTTGGCAATACATCTTCCCAGGATCAGTCTGTGCTTGATGGAACTGGGTAAGCCCTTGCCACCACTCACCACGTGGGTGTGCAATCCGTTAGGCAAGGTGCTGATACTTTCTTTCAGCCCTACTTTATCTAGGGCATCCATCACATCTTCCACGCTGGTTTTGCTTTTTCCTACAGTAATATTCTCAAAGATGGTTCCGTCAAAAATATCGTCCTGGGAAATGTTTTTGGCTACATTGTCCCGAAGATTCCCTATGTCTAAATCTCGAAGTGAATAACCATTGATAGCCACACCACCTTCATATTCTGTGTAGAGACCTGCAACAATGTTGGTTAATGTGGTTTTACCACTGCTACCAGGTCCGGCAATGCATACTTTTTCTTTAGGTTGAATATGTAAGGAGATGTCTTTTAAAGTAAAATCTGAATTTTCTTTGAACTTGTACCGCAGGTTGGTGGTTGAAATTTCATAACCACTGCCTGCAACTGGATTTGGGAAATCAAACCCTCCCGCCTTATCCAATGGCAAATCAGTAACATGCGAAACCTTATCAACGGCAGTGAGGAGGTCATAGATCACATCCATATAGATAAAAATCTTTTCAACTGCATTTAATACCAGAATGATGATCACTTCAGAAGCTACAAACTGGCCCAAAGTGATTTCTCGGTTGATCACCAATATCGTTCCCATAATCAGTAAACCTGCTGTGACAGCTACTTTGAAAAGTACAAAGAAGGAGAATTGGGTAAGGAGTACCCCGAAGTGTGTTCTGCGGGACTTCAGGTAGTTGCTTACCGCTTCATCTGTTTTTCTAATGGGTAAGTTGGTATTTCCGGCCAGCTTAAAAGAGTTGATGGTCCTGCCTAACTCTTCCAGCCATTGCACCACTTTATACTTGTATTTGGATTCATTCAAAGCAGAATTTAGACCACTAGAACCCGTCAAATAAAAAATAACAAAGAAGATCAGTAGCAGGAAGAAGCTAAAGAATACGAAGAAGGGGTGATACAGTGAAAGCAGAAGAAGCCCAAAAAGAATTTGAATAACTCCCGCAGAAAGGTCAACCAATAGCTTTGGAAATCCTTTTTGAATGGTGATGATATCGAAGAACCGGTTAATTAATTCCGGGACATAGGTGTTGGTCAGCGCCTCCATACGGATACGCGGGATACGAAATGCAAACTCGAAGGCTGCTCTTGTAAATACCCTGCGCTGGAGGTGTTCCACAAGAGTGATTTGTACCAGCTGAAGACCTCCAGTTGCCAAAACCCCCAGAATGACAAGTCCGATGAGTACGTATACAGAACTAAAGAAAACACCTCCTGAAATAAACTCTACAGTAGCTTGCAGGCCGAGAGGAAGAACAAGGCTTACAAGACCAATGAATAACGCATAAATCAGAATGTAAAAGATGTCCTTTTTCTCTGAGGCCAGTAAACGGAAAAGTCGCTTGGCCGGAGACATGGGTTCACTGCTGTCTTCTTCTGTAGAATAGTTGCTCACCACGCTTTTGTAGGGCATAATCACCAGGCAAAAGGTCTCATTATTGTCATTGGCTACCCATATGTCTTTATTATCAAATGGAGCGCCATCGTGAGAGAGCAGTGTTTGGATGTTTTTTTTCTTTTTCTGTACCAACAGAGGATGGATTCCATGAGCATCCTCTTTAAATAATAAAACGGGTTCAGTAGACTCTTTCAAAAAGTGTGACAACCTGTTCTTCTCGATTTTATATTCAAGAATCAAAAGGCCGATTTTTCTCCCGGCTTCAACAAGGTCTCTTCTTAGTTCAGGCCATTCGGCAATGGTATAGGCTCGGTTGTTGGACTCAACGGTCTGTAGTTGAGCCGGATCTACCTCGTGCTTGAGGGATAAGGCTGACTCTTTAAGTACTTGTATGATTTGCTTGTTGGTCATATCATTGAATGCTTTTGAATACCAATTGTTCGATGAGTTCGTATAGCTTCTTATGGTGCTTTTTGGGTTCGTATTTTATATCTGATAGGGCAGGGAGATGCTTGGCATAATATAGTTGATGTTTTATCATTAATAATACTGTACTGGTGAGCGAATGAGGAAATTTGTAATGGGGACTTACCTCTACAATCACAGATGCTATTTTCTTGCATAGTGATTTGTAGGGAAGGAAGAGGCCGTCCCTATTGTCTTCATCAACCTGCTTGGTGAGGAATGTTTTTTCAAACTCTGCGATCATGATGCGATCCAGGACCCGTTCATCCACATGGGCCACCTGGGGATCGAAGGATTTCTCTTCGCTCAACTTAAGAAGGCATAGTTTTAGGCGTTCGGTGGGGCTTTTGATGTTATTGATTTCATAATCGATTTTATACTCCATCCATGTCCAGTACCAGTCGATCAAATAAATTAAAAGCTTGTGTTTGTTTTCAAAGTAGCGGTATACGGATGCCTCTGTAGAACCAATGTCTTTGGCCAGTTTTTTAAATGTAAAGTCCTCAAAACCCAACTTATCGATCAGGGTAATGCTGTTTTGAACGATCTTTTGCCCCAATTCAGTAGCCTGAGGATCACGCACATAGAGGTTTTTAGACAGCGAAAAAGACAAAATGGCCATACTTTAATGTTTAGTAGTATTACTATCACAAACAAAAGTATTACTTATTTGTTTAATAGTTACTAACTATTTTTACTCCTGAATAGTATTAAAATCAAGGTATCCGATGATTTTCCATCAAAATGTTCGTTTTCACATGAAATTAGGAGTTTTTCACTTTAGCCCGATCTGTTGTTGCCCGTGATTTATGGCTTCTCACTTTTGGCAGGTGCGTTGTTGCCCGTGATTTATCGCTTCTCACTTTTGGCAGGTGCGTTGTGACTCGTGATTTATGGCTTGTGACTTTTGGCAGGTGCGTTCTCACTCGTGATTTATGCGTTCTTACTTTTGGTCAGTCCGTTCTCACTCGTGGTTGATGGCTTCTTACTTTTGGCGGGTGCCTTGTTGCTAAAACTTATAGCTATAGCCAAGCCTTACTACCTGTGTTTCATAATAATCATCACTGGTATAACTAAAGCCATCTCCTTGTATCACCTTTTTTATTACCAGGGTATTGAACAAGTCTGTCGCATTAAGGAATACTTCTCCTTTCCCTTTCTGTACAGGTTTTTTGATCCCTAAGTCAACAGAGTAGCGAGCAGCGATCTCTCCCTGAGGGATGATGTCTTTGGCCAGGTAGACAATACTAACCTGCGCCTCCATGCCTTTGGGTAAGTGAAGCAAGTTGTTCCATTTGATGTTGCCAGAAAACACCTTCTGTAATTCAGCGGAGAAAGTATTGGGAGAAGGATAAAGATTATCAACCGTAAAGGCATTGATCTGGTTATGATAGAAAGTGGCATTAAGGTTAAAGGAATATAAAGAAGATACCTCCTGATTAAAGATGGCTTCAAATCCTGTATTGTAACTCTTTCCTGCATTTTGAAAAATAGCGTAGATCAGATTACTACCGGGCACGGAACTGGCGATGCGGGTAATGGTGGCATCAGCGAACCGATGGTAGCCAGCCAAGAACAAGTAGCCTTTGTCCCAATTCGTTTTGTAGCCCAGTTCGATCACATTGGTGAACTGAGGTTTCAGCCCAGGATTACCCACCTTGATGATTTCTACATCGTCATATTTGGGAAAAATGCGAATGTCCACTTCATTGGGGCGGTCCACTCTTCTGTTGAAGAAGATTGACAATTTGTTGTCTTCATTGAACTTATAACCCAATCGAATATTCGGGAAAGGCTGTGCGTAGCTGTAGCCGTCACTTTCATAGGTATTGTGATCGGGATTTACATCGTAGTTGAGATCGACATACTCAGCACGTAAACCCACTTCTGCTTCTATTCTCTGACTTTCGTAAATGTAGTTTCCGTAGAGGGCCGGAATGAGTTCTCCATAATTGGCCCGTCCCCCTGCGTTGACATCAATAGGAGTGTTGGCATCTGGAAAGAACTCCATGTTGATAGGAATATCACGCTTGCGAAATTTCAACCCGGTTTCCAGACGACCGTACTTTAAAGGTTTTACATAGTCGACATTAAAGTCATACACCGATTCATCGGAAAGGAGTTTGAAGGCGTCCTTGCCTGCGTAATTGGGGAGGATGTTTTCAAAAAAGTATTGTTCATCTTCTCGGTGAAAAGTATAGTTAAAGCCCATGTTGAGCAAATGGCCGGGTTGCTTAAACCGGTGTTGATAGGCCACGGTTGCCATTACGGTAATTTTGATTTCGTCCTCCAGAAACCTCCAAAGTCTGGTGCGCTCGGAGAAATCGGCATTGAAGAACGGTTCGTCCCCATTGTCTATAATTTTCTCATGTCCATAAAGTCCGGAAATGGTTAAGGTGTTATCGTCATTGATGCTCCAGTCGGTGCCTGCCTTCAGTGTGGTGAATCCCGTATCGCGGTTGCGCTTGGTTTGTTGATGAACAATGCGTCCTTTATTATAGGTTCTTGTAACGAATTCATTTTTGTTTAATGTTTCTGTATAAAGGTAATCACCCTGGAAAAATGTATTGAGTTTTTCTTTCTTGTAATTGAGTGAAAGTGAAGGGTTGATTTTGGGTGTGAACTGGTACTGTGGCCGAATAGAAGGCAGGTTTTGTTTGCGCACCCACAAGGCACCTGCTCCCGCAGCAAAACCAGCTTTACCATTAAACCCTTCTTGCTTATTCTTTTTGTAAATGATGTTGATGATACCCGCATTGCCATTGGCATCGTACTTGGCAGATGGATTGTTGATGATTTCTATTTTTTCAATGGCTGAAGCAGGCAAGTTGTCCAACCCCGATTGGTTGCCAAATCCGGTTAAGGCGGTTTGTTTGCCATCGATGAGTACCGTTACCTTATCGTTCCCCCGAATTAGAATTTTGCCGTCTTGTACCGTTACTCCGGGAAGATTTTGCATCGCTTGCAATACAGAGCCCCCGCTTTGACTAATATTTTCTGCTACCGAAAACGTTTTTTTATCCAGCTTTTCACTGACGGCATCTTGCTGACCGGTAATCACCACTTCGTTGAGCACCTGGGCATCTTCCTGTAGTTCAATAACGGCCAGATCAAGAAAGTCGCTAAGGTTGCCGACATACAATGATTGCTTCTGAGTGAGGTAGCCAATAAAGGAAAAGGTTAATTGATAATTGCCTGGCTTTACATTAGCAAGAGAAAACCTTCCCTCATCGTTGCTCACTGTTCCAGACACAAAGCTGCTGTCTTTTTCATTTAACAGCACAATGTTTACGTAGGGAAGGGGAGAGTTCTTGTCTTTAACTATCCCGGAGACTGTCACATTCCGGGTCTGACTAAATAAACTAGTTGAAATTCCTAAAAAAAGAAGCAGAAGGGTGAATCGTGTGCTTGCCATTAAAATGATTTTCTAAGGGGAAAGATAGTGGTTGTATTGTGCTATCCAGCGAGAAATTTAAAAAATGAACTTAGCCAATACGCAGTTAGGGAAAAGAAGGTTGGTTGCTGGCTATATCACCAAGTAAATTATCACACACCCGAAGAGCATGGAGAAGGGAGATATCAATTGGAAGTACAAGGGTTTTAGAATGTCTGCAGCCCGGAGAGAAAATCCATGATGCATTTTTACAGGAACAAAATACAACACAAGAGATGTGAATAACATAAAGGATCCAAAGTAAAAACTGGGGAGTGGGAATTTAGAATAATCGGAATATACCATTAAGCTGATGGCAGGGATAAGCCGCAGCGTAATTTCGGCATAATTAATAAAAGGAGTACTTCCTGCTTTTCTTAATGTGGCCCTGGCTTTTTCAGGTGCCAGTAACATGAGGAAACCGACACCGATTAAAAATACTCCAAAAAAGATAATGATCCACTTGGCGATTATAATCATGGTTTTAGTTGTTCCTCATATTCGTCCATCTTTTTCCAGATGGCAATGAATTCCTGTACGCCTTCCTTTTTTAATTCTGTATTGATGAAAAGTATTTTACCTATCCCGGTTTTGGAATTGAAAAACATAAAAGTGGCTACTCCAGGATCTGACCCGGTATGACCCACGTATCCCTGTGCGGAGAACCCCATGAAGATTCCTGAGTTGTATTCATCATTGAATGCGCTTTCTTTTCTTTCACCAAACTGAGCCGCTGTAAGCTGCTGGGTGAAGAGTTCATCAAAACTAGCAGCACTTAGAATTTTCCCCTGTCCATGATACCCGCGTATCAATTCAGTAAGGTATTTACTCAAATCTGTCACCGAAGTGATTAGCCCGCCATCGGGATAGTTGACAAGGCGGTAAGGAGCCAGTTCAGTTTCAGGATCGTTGTAAAGTTGAGAATGGTGGGAGAGGTGTACACTTTCAAAATTCCAGCCTGAGGAAGACATTCCTAGCGGATTTAGAATGTACTCTTGTGTAAACTCATCAAAAGACTTTTTGGTGGCCAATTCCAAAACATAAGCTGCCAGCCCTGCCCCTACATTGGTATAGTCAAACCACTCACCAGGTTTCTTCCTTAAAAAATTACTTTTCTTGTACCATTTTCCTTTTGGATCGAGAAGGGATTGTTGGAACTCCGATAGAGAAATCATTTTATCAGGTGAGCGGAAATTGGCTTTCTTCTTTCCTGTAGGTGATTGCTCTTTTAGTACATAACCACTCGTCTCATAACGCAATGGGTCTTTGATGCTGGAAGTATGGGTAGCCAATTGCCTGATGGTAATGGTTTCTTCAGGGTAGTGCGGATTAATTACTTTGAATGGAAGGTATTGATTGATAGGATCATCCAAGTTCAATTGTCCTAGTTCTTGCGCTTTGAGCAAAGCCACACCAATAAAGGTTTTGGAAACGGAACCAATATTCTGAATGGTGTTGACCTCATATGGCTTTTTTGCTTTTTTGTCTGCGTAACCAAAACCCCTGGAATAAAGCAGGCCGTCTTGATTGACAATGGCAACTCCAAATCCATTGATATGACCTTGAGTGGCAATTTGTTCGATTTCTTTGGAGAGCTGAGTGCTGAAGTCAGTTTCTTGTGCGCTAGTAAAGTGAAAGAGAAGGCAAAGAAGCGAAACAGTGAATAGTTTGTACATGAAGGAGATTGAAATGCGATGCTAAAAATAAGAAAAACGGTTGAGTATGGCGATGTGCGCCAATACCTCGACTATTTATAGATTGCACTGCAATTGAAAAGGTTGCTTTGGGAGCAATTGGCTATTCTTCTTTCATCAACCGACTTCTGTAGTTTACTAAGATGTCTTTCAATACTGTTATACGGAACTGGACGGATACATTTTTTTCTTAAACCAAAACGCAAGGTTAACCAACAAGATAAGAGCCGGTACTTCTACTAGTGGACCGATCACTCCCGCAAAGGCCTGCCCGGAATTAATACCAAAGACACCTACGGCCACTGCAATGGCGAGCTCGAAATTATTACCCGTTGCGGTGAATGAAATAGAAGTGTTCTCTGCATAGTTAGCCCCCAACCTTTTAGACAAAATGAAACTTACCACAAAAATGATCAGGAAATAGATGATCAATGGAATGGCAATCCGAACCACATCAAAAGGTATTTCTACAATCATCTGTCCTTTCAGACTGAACATGATCATGATGGTGAATAACAATGCAAATAAAGTCAGTGGACTAATTTTTGGGACTACATGTTGGGTGTACCATTCTTCGCCTTTTGCTTTTTTGAAAAAATAGCGGGTGAGAAAGCCTGCAATAAAAGGTACGCCAAGGTAGAGGAAGACACTTTTTGCTACATCCGCCATACTTACGTTCACCTCCATCCCTTTGATGCCAAAGTAGGGAGGAATCACCGTGATGAACAACCAGGCAAACACACTATAAAACAAAACCTGGAAAATACTATTGAGTGCAACCAATCCTGCTGCATACTCCTTGTCACCTTTGGCCAGGTCGTTCCATACCAATACCATGGCAATGCAACGCGCCAATCCAATAAGTATGAGGCCTACCATGTACTCGGGCTTGTCCCTGAGAAAAATGATGGCGAGGAAAAACATGAGTACCGGTCCGATGATCCAGTTCAAAAGCAAGGAGAGCGAAATGATTTTCACATTTTTAAACACCTTGCCTAAGTGTTCGTATTTGACCTTCGCCAATGGTGGAAACATCATTACGATGAGTCCTGTTGCTATTAACAAGTTGGTGGTGCCGATTTGAAATTGGTCGATAAAGGGTTCTACATCGAAGAGGTTGCCGATGCCAATGCCCACCAGCATGGCAAGAAAAATCCAAAGGGTGAGGTAGCGGTCTAAAAATCCAAGTTTCGGTTGTTGCATAATCTCTATTAATAAGCTTTTCTTAACATGTCGGCAAATACATCAGGCAATGGACTGTTCTCCACAGCCTTTGCTGCCTCTTCTACATCGTAGTCGAATCGGATAAATTCAACTTTGATCGAATTTGCAGCAGCAAGAGAAAAGTTTTCGTCCAATGTGATCATCACATAACCCCCTCGCGGATCTCCATCTTTAGGCTTGCCCACTGAACCAATGTTAATAGTGTGCCTGTAATTCCCGTCTTCATCCTTTAGTATTTTGTGATAAGGCTTATGCGTATGGCCGAAAAACATAAGGTGAGCGTTGGCTTGCTTCATGATTCGGAGCAAACTCTTTTCGTCCCGGTCCACAAAGAGGTATTCATTGATTTTACGCGGGCTGCCATGCACCATCAAAAGGTCAACTGGCTTGTCATGGATACGATACTCCAGCCGGATGTGTGCAGGGAGCATACGCAGGTAATGCCTTTGTTCTTCCTCGATCACTTTGTTTGTATAGCTTATCGATTGAGCACCATAAGCTTTATCTTCATCTGTTTTGTAGGCACATCCACAATCGTCACTGCTGATGCCAACTCCAAAATCATAATTGCCCGCAATGGTGGGTATTTTTCTTTTGCGTATTTCCTGGATTACTTCATTGGACCAAATGTTATAGCCCACTAAGTCACCGAGGCAGTATACGGCATCAGGATTTTTACTGTCGATATCTGCCAGGCAAGCGTTGAGGGCCGGTAGGTTGGCGTGGATATCGCTGAACAGGGCAATTTTCATATTGTGATATTGTAATATTGCGTTAGCATTGATTTAAAAAAAATTAGCAGCAGTCTTTTTTATCTACATATTGGGTAAAGAGGTTCACAAACATATCGCTCGCTTCACCCCACACTTTTTCATCAATACAGTAATTCACTTTGGGTCCTTCTACTTCTCCTTTAATAATACCAATACGCTTGAGTTCTTTCAGGTGCTGGGTGATGGTGGATTGAGAAAGGGGGAATTCATTGACCAGGTCATTGCAAATACAGGTTTCATGGCGCAATAAATACTCGATGATGGCCACACGCGCAGGGTGATCGAATGCCTTGGCCAGGGTGGCCATGCGGTTTTGTTTCTTTTTGAATAAATCAGTTTTAGTAATGCCCATCGCTATAACGCAATATTACGATATGTCATTGAATTTACAAATGGGATTGTTTTTAATAAGGAAAGGAGTGGAGTAGTATTAACACCTTAACAGGTGATTGTTTAAAATCGTCAATATTCATTCACTGGGGTGACAATGGTCATTTATATTTCCTTTTCTGGTGGTTATATTCAACTCACTAAAAGTATTTTCATTTGAAGTCATTATTATGAGCAAGAAGAAATTTTCATACGGCCAGGCTATATTATACGGAGTACTTACCGAATTGGCTTTGGTATTGGCTCAATTCGTCATTTTGAAGGACTATACCAATACTAATCCTGATTCAGATTTTGCCTTTAGCTCCACCTATATGATGAGCACTGGCTTTTATGTTTTTCAGGTGGTGGGGTTCTTTGTTTATTTTACGGTTGTATTTTTCTTGATGCGTAAGATTAAGGAGAAACCACTGCACAAGATCTTGGCTCTTGTTCTTGCAGGTGCGGCAGTAGAGTTAACGTTTTATGCATTCGCACAGGCAGATTATCAAATCGTCTATTTTTATTCTGTACTGGATAAGTTTATTGCCGGTGTAGCAGGTATCATTGTTTACTACTACACATCCGGGGATGAGTAGTAAGCTAAGCTGCCAAGCCTAAGCGCTTTGAGCCAATCTGCTTTCAATCTCTTGTTTTAATTGCTGTGGATCTTTTGTGCCAATTCTAGTCACTCTTTTAGAATCGTTGAATTCTAATTCTACACCTAACGAACCACTGATGTTGTACAGCATACCTCCGGGAATAAACCGGATGCCCCAGCCATAGTACCAGGGGTTCTTTACAGCGGTTACGGTTGCGATTCGCCTTAGTGGAATGTTAAACCTGATGATGCCAATGCCAAAGGCAATCCGAATTTTTTTGTATGTGATGTGAGTAGTCATCCCATACAAAAGGAAATAGATAGAAGCAAACAACGCTTGGGCAATTATAAAACTGGTAATACCCATATGGTTATTGCCAATGTTATAGATAAAGAGGTAGATCAGCCATAGCTGAAGAGGTACCATAAAAACGAAGATCATCCAAAAATATTGAGTTTCTTTGTAGTCTTTCATGGTTGTGAATCAACTTTTTCTATTTCATTATAAACATAGATTGAATTGTCAATATATCTTCGGGGTCTTCCCGACACAGTTTTATAAAATCTTTTTAGTGTAGTTTCTGATTGGATTTGAGTAGAAATTCTGAAAGTGTGATAGCGGATTTGGCCGTCTTTGGTTGGTACTTTTAATGCAGGAAGCTGATTATAAAATTTTTCTATTCCCAAAGTTTCGATTTTTCTTTCAACACAATGGTCTATAACACATCCATAAAACTCCAAGGATTCTTCTATCATCGAAGCATTTATCAAAGGTTTACCGACATAAATACTTTTTACTGAGTTGCATGTAAACATTCCGTGGGAAATTGCGCCTTTTATTGGGATATCATATTCAATACAGCCTGATAAAAGTGCTCCTGCTGCTGCTACTATGCATAGAAAATCTTTTTCTGTATCTCCTTTTGAACACAAAATTATTGAATCCGATACTAAAATTGATTTTAAGTAATGATTTAATGAAGGTAAACCACCTATTGGGCTTGGTAAATCAGAGTTAACAACTTCGATAAAATTTGAAAGTGAGAGTATTCTCTCTTCTACTTCGGAATGCGGATGAGTATAAACAAAATCCTTAAATCCCATTACATCAAAAAAAGCGACAAACTTTTCGGAAGCGATTGACCATTCATCCATTAGGCTGGGGGCTACTTTGCAGGTAACTTGATTTTCCTTTATTAATAAGAAAATATTTACTGAATTTGCTTAAATATAGGGAAATACGGAATAAGACTAAGCTATTTTCTTCTCAAAACACACGCTGTTCTTAAGGCTAGCGTACTGGCCATAATTGGAAATTACTTTATAACCACTCTTTTAGCAGAGGGGCCATGGCTCAGGCATTTTGCAAAGCCGAGTTTAGTCCTTATGATGTTCATAATTCACGCAACAATCCTTCCAGGTCAAGTGCTCGGGTGTACATGTTCAACGAACCATCACTCTGCTTCGGCCACTCGGCTTTAGGGCGGTCCCAATACAACTCTACTCCGTTGCCATCGGGGTCATCCAAATAAAGTGCTTCTGATACGCCATGGTCTGCGGCTCCTGTAAAAGGATAGTTGGCCTGCTTTAATCTGTCATAGGCCATAGCCAGGTCTTTGCGAGTGGGATACAAAATAGCGGTGTGGAAAAGCCCAACTCCATGTTGTGATGAAGGAGGTGCTCCTTTGCTGTGCCAGGTGTTGAGCCCAATGTGATGATGGTAGCCTCCTGCAGAAATGAATGCAGCCTGGTCGCCATACATCATGGTCACTTCAAAGCCCAACAGGTCGCGGTAGAAGGCCAGGGACTTATCGAGATCCGCCACTTTCAGGTGCACATGCCCGATGCGGGTTTGTGCAGGTATTTTATAATTGCTCATGGTTGTTGCTTTATCGGTATCCACACTTCTTCCTGTGCGTTGTCATCAAAGGGACTGTAGTCTTCTTTCATGATTTCAAATTGGGCGCGTTGATCCAGTTGATAGCCGGAGGCCGGCAGCCATACACCAAAAATCTGCTGAAAGGTTTTGGGAAAGGTTTGAGGGGTTCCGTGATGAATGAACACTGCGTACAATCCACCTTCAATGGTAGCTGGCTTCATCCCTTCTGGAAGTGCAGAGTTATCTTTTACTTCCACGGCAGCCCAGTTATTGAATTCAGTTTGTGGAGTAAATGATTGGAAGTCGATTTTTCCATAATCCTGAATGGAGTAGCGATCGGTATTCATGCGGTTGGTGATTTCTTCCTTGCGTACAAGAAATTCTCTCCAAAGCGCAGAGGTCTGGTCGTTGGCCAGACTCATTCTGTTTGTTATGCCGATCAGCATTTTAGGTTTTATGGTCTCTATTCTGGGTGTCATGGCTTCAAATATAGCAGCTATTCAACTTCTGAAATAAGCTTGTTGTGAGGTGTTTTATCAAGTTTACGGAGAATAACGCCTCTAATCACCGCATAATTTGCTGAGATTATATTGCTTTTGCGGAGATTAATTTGTTTATTCACCGCATAAATTGCGGAGATTATGTATGTGCATGAGCGAAAGGAGTGGCCTGATTTCAAGTGGGATGATGAACAGCTTCTGCAAACCCTCGCAGAGGTTCGGCATCATCAGGGGAGGCTGTTGGGTAAAATGGAGGGACTTGGTTTTAAGCAAAAAGAAGAGGCCTCCTTACAAACACTTACAGAGGATGTTATAAAATCCAGTGCCATAGAAAATGAAAACCTGCCTGTGGATCAGGTACGTTCTTCCATTGCAAGAAGGCTGGGGTTAAACATAGCAGGTATGGTTCCTTCAGAACGAGGTGTTGAGGGTGTGGTAGAAATGATGATGGATGCTACACAACATTTTGAAAAGCCACTGATCAGCCAACGCCTCTTTGGATGGCACAATGCATTATTTCCAACAGGAAAAAGTGGTATGTATGCTATCACTGTGGGTAGTTGGAGATCATCCAAAAATGATCCCATGCAAGTGGTGTCAGGTCCGATGGGAAAAGAGCAGATTCATTTTGTAGCGCCTGATGCTGTTCGTATAGAAGCAGAAATGGATAGGTTTCTCCATTGGTTTAATCATTTTCAAGATATAGACTCTTTGTTGAAGGCGGGCATAGCCCATTTATGGTTTGTTACCGTTCATCCATTCGAAGATGGAAATGGTCGCATAGCCCGTGCGATAGCCGATATGCAAATATCACGATCAGATAGTAGCCGTCAGCGGTTCTACAGCATGTCTTCTCAGATAAGGATAGAGCGGAAGGAATATTATTCTTTATTGGAAAAAACGCAAGGTGGTGATTTGGACATCACTCCGTGGCTGTCGTGGTTTTTACAATGTCTTAACAGGGCTATATCTCATTCTGAAGAGAGATTGGCTGAAGTGTTGATGCGGGCAAAATTTTGGGAGAAAAATAGTGGTGTGAGTTTTAATCCCCGTCAGCTATTGATGTTAACAAAACTTTTGGATGATTTTGAAGGTAAGCTTACTACATCGAAGTGGGCCAAGATGGCAAAATGCTCTCAGGATACTTCACTAAGAGACATACAAGATTTGGTGGATAAGAAAATATTGGAAAAAGAACCGGGGGGCGGAAGAAGCACAAGCTACCAGCTTGTGCTTTCTTAACCTTTTAATTAACCAAAATACCTGCTAATTTGACATTCAACACCATTGAATATGAAATCAAAAGAAGAGTTCGAAAGTTATTATGAAAAGGAGCTAAAGCGAAAGATTGATGACCTGGAGGCGCAGCGTATCGCCATCACTGAACAATACTCATTCAAGCGATACAGAAAAAACTTGATGTGGCTGGGTATTCTTTTTGTAGCGTTGGTTGTTGGAAGATCTTATGTTCCTATAATTCCTGAGGAGGTCGCTTTTCTATTCCCTGCCATTGTCGTTTATGCTATAGGAGCGGCCATTTACATTTTTGTAATGCGAGGGAAGAAGTTTAAACCCGTAAAGTTGGACTATCAGAAAACTGTGATCACAAAGATCATCGCTTTTGTAGACCCTCAATTGAAATACAACCACGAGGAGGGTATCACCGCCAAAGAGTTTGAAGCTGGTGGACTATTTGGTAGTTATACCAGTTACAAATCAGAGGATCTGGTGTATGGAAATACCAATGGAATGGAGCTTCGGATGTCGGATATTAATTGTACGCGCAGAAAGAGCGGTAGTGGCAAAAATTCTAGCAGCACCACCGTTACGATATTCAAAGGCTTTTATATTATTAGTAAGCTAAATGAAAAGATATCTTCTGGGGTCATCATCAAACCGTCATCAGGTATTGCAGATGCTTTTAAAGGTTTGGCCTCATCGTTTTTGGGCAGCAAATTGGTCAGTTCAATCGTTGATCAATTTTCTTTAAATGATATTGAAGTAGGGGATGCCGAATTTGATAAACAATACCATGTGAAGAGTGTAACTCCAGAAGTGGCAAAAGAATTGTTGACGCCTAGATTTATTCAATTGATTAAAACTTTTCAGAAAGAAGCGGAGCTGCCTGTGTCCTTATCATTTTTTGATAGCAACGTGCATATCGCTTTTAGCGGCATCAATTTGTTTGAAGCAGATCCTTATACTTCGTTTGTGGAAAAAGATATCTCTAAGCAGTATTTTAATTACCTCAACCTCGCTTATGGTGTAGTAGAAGCCATTCGGGGCAGCAGGTAGGAAGCGATCAACTAACTTATTATTCAGCCCAGATCAAGGGTAGAGATTAGATTACTTAAAAAAGTCCACTACCCAAGCAGCCGTTTGGTTGTCGGTCATGCTGTCAGCGGTTTTAACTCCTTTTAGTTTTGTGTTTAGCTTTTTATCCTTCAATACTAATTTCTCCAATTCGTGTTTCATGCCAGCAGGACCAAAGATAACAAACGCATCGGAATGACTTAATTCATCTGCGACACGCTTCATGTATTCTTTGGTTTGATTTTTAAGCCTGTTCTCTTTTTGTTTTTCGAGATTGGAAAACTGGTTGCCAAAGCGAACAAAGTCTTTAGACTGACCCGGAGTTCTTTCTTGCGGCTCTATTTCGGACAGAAGGGTTTTAATTTCCTTTTTGTCATTGTGTAGGTGAACCAATACTGCCTTTTTCAAATCAATCCAAACGCCTGTTTTCATAGTATGATGTGGTTTTGTACAAAATACATCAGACACAATGCGCAAACAATGACATTTGTCATTCTGTCCTATTAGGGAAATTGACAACCTTCATAAAGGCAGGTTAGTGAATTACTTCGCAATTATAGCCCATGAGCTTCATACTTTTTAAAACCTCAGGAACGTTAATTGTACTGCCCATCACCCTGAGTATATTGTCGCAGTCATCCAGGTCAAAATTGATTTCACACTCAGGTAAATTGTGAGATAAATGAAAGGCGATTTCGCGAGCCGCCCTTTTGTTCTTGACATTGGTTTTGAATATTTCTACATGTGGCATGCTTTTACCTATGCAGCTGACTGGAGTTTGTGATAGGAGATATAGGAAGCTGCTAAAATCAATGCAAAGATGAGTGGGAAGAATGCCATCGCACCAAATCCATCTACTGCCCAAATACTAATACTGGCACAAACAAAGTCCAACAAAAGCCCAAAGTAGGCCCATTCTTTAATACGGCCAGGAATCATGGGGAGGATAAGTGCTATTGAACCCAATACCTTGAACACCACCAGAATGGTAACAAAATACAAGGGGTAGCCGAGGCGAGTAATACCTTCAATGGCTAATTCACTGTGTCCGGTAAGGGCTGGCATGACACCTTCCCAAAGAAATATAATAACAGTACTGATCCAAAAAATAATTTTAGTCTTTTTCATTTTTGTTTTTTTTGAAAGTGTAATAACCAGTGATGACCAAATTGGTCTGTAAGTCCTCCAAATAATGCACCCCAAAAGGTATTTTCTATAGGGTGTGTTGGTTTTCCATTGGCCGAGAGGTTGTTATAATAGTAGTTCAATTCTGCTTCGGTATTGCAATCGAGCAGAAGTGAAACGGCATTTCCTTTTTGAAGCCCACTTTCACTCACCATGTCTGATCC
>JBATLM010000053.1:0-12279 GCA_049289315.1 Cyclobacteriaceae bacterium | reverse complement strand
GGGTTTCAATCCTCACTTTTACAGGTGTAGAATAGTATGCGCCTACAGGACAAGTAATAACCATAAATGTGAAATTGTCTGAAGGACGAATCCCAATATATTCATCAGCCGCAAACATAAACGGCCTGATATATAGCGAGCTACCCGCTGAAGAAGGTATCCAATCCCTATCCAGTTCCAGCAACGAATTCATACCCTCCATAAATAATTCTTCGGGTATAGCGGGCATACACATGCGCTCGGCTGACACATTCATCCTCTCCCAGTTGGCTAAAGGACGAAAAACCAGCGCTTCATTCTTATCATTTTTATAAGCCTTCAAACCTTCAAAAATGGATTGGCCATAATGAATGGCAGGTGTTGCCGGACTAATTGGCATGTAGCCATAAGGGATTACTCTAAAGTTATTCCATTGCCCACCTTTGAAATCAGCAAGGAACATGTGATCTGAATACACCTTTCCAAAGGGAATATTTTCAAAATCCACTTCATTTATCCTTGTTTTATCAGTCTTCTGGATGGTTATTTTATCTAGATCTACCATTTTCTAAGTGCTTATTATTGAACGATCGCAAGATACTTTTTTATGATAAAACACTCCTAACAAACGTTAGGAGAAATTGAATAACTTTTTAACGATTAAGGCACATTTGTTGTTCCCCACAATGCATAAGTTTATCTGTCTTTTCATATTTAATCATGTCCTATCGATTCCAGAATGCATTTTATGGGTTGCTTTTATGTGCAATTGCACCTGCTGCTGCTCAGCGTGATCAAGGCGGATTTTTAACTCCCAATGATTCCCTTCAAAAAATCCTTCCTTACGAGAGAATTATTTTTTTACCAGAGGATGGATTTACATTTTATGGGGTGCCCAATGGGGAATTTAAGGGGAAAATTTTACCCGGTCCTCCACTCAACTCTCCTAGCACTACAATAGATATTGATACTTTAATGTCCTCAACCATTACGGGTGCCAATATCCGGCCGCAGCTTTTATCCATCGATACTTATTTTGAAACATCAGACGATCGATATCACTTAATTTTTGATCGTCAACAAGATGAATATGTTCGCGTATTGAGCGATAACTTCCAGGGATGGGTTTCTGTGGACGAAATCAAAAGCAAAGGATTTATACTTACTTCATGGATAGAGTTTTATGGGGAGGCAAAAGGAAACATGATTCATCCAGTAGAAAAAACTGCAGCCGTCAGAATAAGTCCCTATCCAGATGCTCCTATCATTGAAACAGCCGATGAACTCTACTCAGAAATAACTACGATTGGTATGTGTGAAGGTTCGTTTTGTAAGGTAAAGGTAGTTCAGTACAAAAATCCTTATGACCCGACCAAAACTAAAGAAGAAAATATACTTAAGAAGTACAAAGGTTGGCTGCAAATAATTGATGAAGATGGACAACCGATGGTTGCACATAACTCACATGGCGCCTGACAATTCTTACATCCTGGCTTGCCAGGGAGTTTCTTCCGCACCTAATTCTTTCGTCATCTTTCTGCACAGCACGAAGAAGTAATCCGATAATCTATTGAGGTAAGTAATTACCATTGGAGCAACCTCCTCCGCCTGATTCAATCGGATAGTTATGCGCTCGGCCCTTCTGCATACAGTTCTGGTGATATGACAAAATGAAACAGATGGATGCCCTCCAGGAAGCACAAACGATTTCATGGGTGACAATTCAGATTCCATGGCATCAATTTGTTGCTCTAGGTAAGTGATATCACTTTCGGAGAGTGCAGGTACTTTTACTTTAGTATTACCCGGTTCTGTTGCCAGAATGGATCCTACTGTAAATAAGCGATCTTGGATTTCTACGAGTACGTCTTTCCTTTTTTTATTTACTTCTTGATCTCGTAATAATCCTACATAGGAATTGAGTTCATCTACCGTTCCATAACATTCAATACGCAACTCTCCTTTTGAAATGCGCTTGCCACCAAATAATGCGGTATCCCCTTTATCTCCGGTTTTGGTATAAATTTTCATAAGATGTTTTGTCGTTCACCAAGCTAAAGGTCGGGGTAATGATCCAAATGTCCTTAACCAGACCTCAAAAGTTTGAAGGGAAATCAGACTACAGCAACAGTTGTGCTTCTGGTCACATTATCATTTTTCTTATCCCACTCTACTAATCCATCTTTCAAGCGTATAATGCGATGTGCATAATGTGCAATGTCGTCCTCATGGGTCACCATAATAATGGTGTTGCCTTTGTCATGCAGCTCCTGAAACAAAGCCATAATGCCATAAGATGTTTTAGAGTCCAAATTACCAGTAGGCTCATCTGCCAAAATAATGGAAGGGTTATTAACCAACGCACGGGCAATTGCTACTCTTTGTCGCTGACCACCTGATAGTTCGTTGGGTTTGTGATGATGCCGATCGGCCAGGCTTACGCTTTCCAAAGCTTCCATCGCTTTCTCTTCCCTATCATATCGACTATAGCCTGCATAAACCAAAGGGAGGGCTACATTTTCAAGCGCGGAGGCTCTTGGAAGAAGGTTAAAAGTTTGAAATACAAACCCGATTTCCTTATTTCTTATTTCTGCCAATTCATTCTCAGTCATATCACTCACCTGCTGCCCATTGAGTACATAGGAACCACCAGTAGGTGTATCAAGGCATCCAACAATATTCATGAGTGTTGACTTCCCTGATCCTGAAGGCCCCATAAAGGCTACATATTCACCTTTATCAATAGTGATTGAAACATCCTGCAAGGCACGAACAGTATTGTTTCCCATTTTATAAATACGCGAAATATTAGAGGTCTCGATTATTTTGGTCATGTCAGGCTATGATATACTAGTGGTGATCTTCAAAAGTGAGTAAAAAGATGGAGGTTTTATCATTCTCAACTGTAAAACCTATTGGTCTTTAGACGTAAAAAAAACCCATTTGTTACCATTTAATTAAAACAACTGACTGCCCTCATTAATCGATTATGTGAAAGGCTTTAAAAGGAACGCACTTTGGAAGCCGGTCATTAAAATTCGATTATCTCCATAAAGTTACAACTCGGAGATATCAAGGATTAAGATTAGTTTTAAGGTTTTGTTTGAATTTCAGGCTTATTTAAAGGTATATGAGGGCAATTGTTACGTTTCTGCTACTGTTTCTTACATGGGGAGCCTTTGCTCAGCGGTATTGGGTAGGCACTATTCCAGGCGTTTGGAACAACACTGCAAATTGGTCAGCAACCTCAGGTGGGGCTGGAGGGGCTTCAGTACCTGGCGTGGCTGATCTGGCCATCTTCAATGGGGCCGGTGGCAGCAATGGAAATTGTAATCTAAATATTGCACCCAATGTAGCTGGTATCACTATTAGCGGATATTCAGGTACGATCGATTTACTTGGTTTTAGCCTTACGACTACGGGCACAAATACCTTCACTTCCGGAACTGTTTCTAACAGCGGAGGAGCAGCTTCTGTCCTGTTAAACACACTACTCACGACTACTTTTAACGGAACAACATTCAACGCCAACATATCAGGGCTTACTGGGAGAATTTTTTTTAATGGATCAACATTTAATGGTAGCGTGGGTGTCACAAAGACGGGAGCTGGCGATGACTCCAGTTCAGGCAATAATATTTTCAACGGGACTACAACTATAACTAACCTTGGATCAGGCCATCTTCTTTTAGGTAACGGCAACCGTGATCAATTTAATGGGTCAACAGGTTTTAATAACAATGGTAGCAATAGGTTTTATTTTGCTCACAACCATCCAGGACAGACTACCACGTTTGCAACAAACCTTATACTTTCTGCTAATAAATCCGGAGGTGCAGATGCATGGTCTTATTTAATCGCAGAAGGAGCCAACACCAATATTTCATTTGGAGGGAATGTGACCATCAATTGTACAGGAACACTCCAAAGCAACCTCAGAATTTTACAAGGCAACGGAAGTACTGCGACATACGCTGGCAATCTTTCAGTGACTCTTTCAAATACCAATAGTAATACGTCTATCAATCTTGGCACAAATGGAGCTTCTACTTATAATGGAAATATAATAGTAAGCAGCAGTGGAGGTGCCAGTGGGATATTTTTTAATACCACAGCATCATCAAACTCTGTTTTAGCAGCTACTCGCACCATCACCATTGGAGGCGGTGGCTTCAATGCGGGAACACTCGGACTATATAGGTTCATACAAACTGGTGCCACTACACAAACGCTAAATACATTTACAGGCACTGCCAATTTAACACTTGGCCCTGACAGCCAGTTTGGAGGCAATGTAGTTTTTTCGGCTCCTCGTTTATTGCTAAACGGAATGACAGTTGCCGGAACGGCTGCTCTTCAAAAAACAGGCTCAACTGATGATGCTGGAACCGGTGGCAATATCTTCAATGGCACCACAACTATTACGAATAGTGGCAGTGGATATTTAATGACAGGCAATGGAAACAGTGATCAGTTTAACGCGCATACCACATTCAATAATACAGGTAGTTACAGAATCTACTTTGGACATAGTCACAATGCCCAAACCACAACATTCGCTACAGATGTAATTATTAATAGCAATAAATCTGGAGGTGGAGATAACTGGTCTTATCTAATTGGAGAAGGGGCAAATACAAACATTTCTTATGGAGGAAATGTGACATTCAATTGTGCCGGCACGATCAGAAGTGACCACCGATTGCTTAACGGAGTGGGCTCAGCGGCAACTTACGGAGGGTTAGTGACCATCAACATGACCAATACGGATGCTTCAACAGCAATTACAATGGGGCAAAATGGCACCTCAACCTACAATGGCAATTTGGTTGTCTCTAACGCAAATACATCTGGAATTACATTCAATGGAGGAGCATCAGCCACCTCAACACTAAATGGTTCCATTTCCATTGGAAGTGGGTACACCAGTGGTTCTTTAAATTTATACAGGTTCAATCAGGTTGGAGCAATTGCAAATACCCTTACACTTACTGGGAGTACAGCACTAAGAATAGGACCAGACTCCGAATTTGACGGAGATGCTACTTTTGTTTCACCTGAAGTGTACCTTAACGGATGTGTATTTCAATCGCTGGCCAGCATTGAAAAAACTGGATCGACCAACAATGCCGGAACAGGAGGTAATACCTTCAATGCTATCGCGATTCTCACCAATTCAGGTTCTGGTGAGTTAAGAACGGGCAGTACAAATCCGGATATTTTTAATTCAAATCTCACTGTTAACAATACAGGAAGTTCGCTTATCCATCTCGCCTATAATTCAGCTGGAAATCAATTTAATGGAGATGTTACGATCAACTCTACATCTGGCTCGGGCATAAGATTTAGCGATGCAGGGGCAGGAAGTTCAACCATGAGTGCTGGCAATACGATTAATATTGGTGGCTCAGGATTTACTTCCGGAGACCTCTACATTGAAGGGATGACACAATTAGGAACTACCGGAATGGTTTTGAACCTATCACCCACCAGTTCGTCTTTAAGAATTGGGCCCGGCTCAACATTTGGTGGCAATGTTAGTTTTACTGCTCCTAGTCTGTATCTCAATGGTGCTAATTTTAACTGAACGGCTTACTTAGAAAAAACCGGTGCTACTGGTGATACAGGCACAGGCAACAACACTTTTTCCAGCACAACAACAATTGTAAATAATGGAACAGGTGTGTTGAGGACTAACGGTGGAAATACTTTTAATGGTGCAACAACCATTACCAACAACTCAAATTCAGATATCCTACTGGAACTAAACTCAGGAAGTACCTATAACGATGATGTAACATTTACCAATACTGGAACATCTAATATTCGAGTCGCTTATGGTGGAGCAACAACATTCAATGGCAACATCATAGTTAACAACACAGCTGGTAACGGTATTTACTTCTGCGAAAATGTTGGAACGGCCACCCTTGCAGACATGAAAACAATTACAATTGGAGGATTGGGGTTTTCTTCAGGAGAATTAAGGCTGGATCAATTCAGCCAAATTGGTAACACCGGCCAGATGCTTACCCTCACTGGAACAGCAAGGCTGCGTATTGGAAACGGATCCCAATTTAACGGAACGGTGTCATTTATTGCTCCCCAGTTGGAGCTCGATGGAGGTACCTATAACGGATCGACATACCTGGAAAAAAATGGTGCCACTAACAATAATAGTAACGGAGCAAATATATTTAACGGATCAGGTACTACCCTTGTTAACTCGGGTAGTGGACATCTGCTGCTGGGGAATACCAACCCCGATATATTCAACAGTCCGCTTACTGTTACTAACTCCGGTAGCAATTGGTTTTACTTGGCGCACAACTCTGCGGGAAATCAATTTAACGACAACATTATTTTTAATAACACGGGTAGCGCCAATGGCATTTTGTTTAGCAACGCAGGTGGAGGCTCATCAACTTTAGGCGCTTCCTCAGTGCTATCATTGGGTGGATCTGGTTTTAACACTGGCGAGCTCAGGCTTCAACGAATGACGCAAGCTGTTGCCAGTCCTAACCAAAACCTTACCCTTACCGGGTCAGCCTTATTGCAACTTGGTCCTTCCACCACATTTGAATCGGGGGTAAACTTTAGTGCGCCAAGAATACTCCTTAATGGCACCACTTATAATGGCAATGTGCAAATCGAAAAAACCGGTACTACAAATGATGCAGGTACGGGTGGGAATATATTTAATGGAATAACCATATTAATCAACTCAGGTGACTCCTACTTAATGACAGGAAATACCAGCCCAGACATTTTTAATGGATTACTATCTATTGTAAATTCTGGAGCTTCCACCATTCGTCTGGCCAACAATTCTCCCGGAAATCAATTCAATGGGAATGTCGAACTCAACTCGACCTTTGGTGGAGGAATTTATTTTTGTGATGGAAGTAACGGAACTGCAACCCTAGCAGCAACAAGGACAGTTGCTGTGGGTGGCTTTGGCGTAATTAGTGGTGATGTCAGACTGAGCCGGTTTACACAAGTAGGCGCAACGCCACAGGCATTAAGTCTTTCTGGAATTGCTACTTTGACATTAGGCCCAACAAGTTCGTTTGGAGGCAATGTGAATTTTTCTGCTCCTCGTTTATTACTTAATGGCACAACATTTAATGGTACAGCAACTTTGGAGAAAAATGGCGCTAATAATGATGCCAGTACAGGAGGCAATGTTTTTGGCAGCACAACTGCTTTAACCAACTCAGGTAGTGGCTACTTATTGACCGGCAACACATCGCCCGACATATTTAATGGTAACCTGACCGTTTCCAATACTGGCTCCAACATAATACACCTTGCCTACAACACCTCAGGCAATCAATTCAATGGAGATATTACTTTTAATTCAACACTAGGGAGTGGTGGAGTTTATTTTGCCGCCACCAATAATGGAGATGCTACGCTCGCCAATGGCGCATCACTTTTAGTAGGCGGAATGGGGTACAGTAGTGGTGAATTAAGATTAAGGAGATTCACACAAACTGGTGCTGCGCCTCAAACGCTTCTTTTAACGGGTACCGCATTGCTGCGAATTGGCCCAGCAACTCAGTTCAATGGTAATCTGGATTTCAGAGCCCCAGAAATAGCGCTTGATGGAGCCACTTATAATGGCACAACGTACTTAGAAAAAACAGGCGCCACCAATGATGATAGCAGCGGTGGAAATATTTTTAATGGACCAACAACTATTGCCAACTCAGGTACTGGTTGGCTTAGAAGCGGCTTAACTGTTTTAGATACATTTAATGGAGACCTCACCCTAACTAATACAGGATCTTCCACTATACGGATGGCCGATAATATCCCTGGAACAGTTTTCAATGGAAACATAGTTGTCAACACAACATTTGGAGGTGGTATATATTTTAGTTCAAGTGCTAACGGAACTTCCTCATTGGCAACAGGAAGAACAATAACAGTAGGCGCAATGGGCTTTTCCAATGGTGAATTAAGGCTTCACCGATTTACTCAAGTAGGTACTACTGCTCAAAATCTTACCCTCACTGGGATTGCCGCCTTACGCCTTGGCCCCTCAACAACTTTTAATGGAAATGTAAACTTCAACACACCACAACTCTATCTGGACGGAGCTACTTATAATGGCACAGCCACGATTCAAAAGACAGGTGCAGTCACCAATCAAGGAATTGGCAATAACGTCTTTGCCTCCACAACTAATATCACCAATAGTGGTTCAGGTGTGCTAAGAACAAATGGGAACAACACGTTCAATGGAACAACTACCATCACCAATTCTGGAAGTGCCGATGTTCTTTTAGAGTTGAACACAGGCAGCACCTACAATGGTAATGTCACTTTTACCAACACGGGTACATCCAACATTAGAACTGCCTACAATGGCGTTACCTCATTTAATGGCAACATCACCGTAAATAGCACTAATGGTACTGGGATTTATTTTTCTGAAAGTGCTACAGGGTCTTCTTCACTTGCTAATACGAGAACGATGACTGTTGGCGGAACTGGCTTTACCAATGGTGAATTACGCTTAGAGCGATTCACACAAACAGGTGCAACCGCTCAAAATATTGCATTGACAGGAAATGCTACTTTCCGATTGAATAACACGACCACATGGAATGGTAATCTTACTGTGGTTGCGCCAAGAATTTTTTTACAGAACTCTGTATTTAATGGAGCAGCTTCGTTTACTAAAACGGATAACAATACGGACTCGAATTTTGGAGGAAACACTTTTAATGGAATTACAACTTTTGTAAACAATGCCGCAGGTACCTTTAGGCTAGCCAACAATGCATCGGATAATTTCGTTGGAAACGTTACTTTCAATCAAGTTTCAGGAAATATACAGCCTGCTTACAACCAACCTAGTAATTTCCAAGGTAATGTTACCGTAAATGGAGCATCGTCCATCACATTTGCAGCCAATAATGGGACAGCAGTGTTTACTGGTACCAACCTGCAAACAATCAATCGAAGCGGTGCGGCAGCTCCTATTTTTAGAAGATTGCAGATGAATAAACCATCAAATGCCGTAACACTCAACACAACTATTTCAGTTACCATAAACGCAACGTTTACATCAGGCATACTCAATACTGACGCCATTAATATTCTAAGTTTTGCCGATAATGCTGTTTCCATTGGAGGTTCTAATGCAAGTCATGTTGATGGTCCGGTTGTAAAAGTTGGAAATGATGCATTTGTATTTCCTACAGGCGACAATGGTATTTTTAGAACGATTGCTATATCAGCACCATCCAACACCAGTCATACTTTCACTGCCGAGTACTTCAAGGCTTCTCAGGCATTTGGTAACACATCAACATATGATCCTTCATTTTATTCAGTAAGTTCTTGTGAGTTTTGGACATTGGACAGAACGCCTGCCGTAGGCGGATCGAATGTGAGCGTTACATTAAGTTGGAATTCTGCAGACTGCACAGGTGCATACATTGGTGATCTTTCCACCTTAAGAGTCACAAGATGGAATGGATCGTCATGGGTGAACCATGGGAATGGCGGAACAACAGGAAGTGCAGCTACGGGTACTATTGTCTCATCAGCAGCCGTAACATCTTTCAGTCCGTTTACACTGGCCTCTACATCGTCCGCTAACCCCCTGCCTATTGAGTTAATAGAATTCGTTGCCATTCCATTGCGTAACAATGTTGAACTGAGTTGGGTTACTTTATCTGAGCTGAACAACGATTATTTCACAGTGGAACGATCAACAACCGGAGTTGAGTTCGAAGAAATTGGAACTGTGAAGGGAGCGGGAACAACCTACGAAAGAAACAACTACCAATATACTGATCAGCGACCATATGCTGGAGTGTCCTACTATCGCCTTAAGCAAACTGATTATGATGGCACTATATCATTTTCTGAAATCGCTAGAATAGATCTTAATGCTCCCGCACAAATAGTGGTATATCCAAATCCAATTGCAAGATCATCAACAGCCATGATTAACTACAAAGACTCATTTGCACTCTTTAACAGCATGGGACAAATGGTACTCATGATTGAGAATAGTAATGAATTAGATACCCGAGGACTTCCTTCAGGAGTTTATACGATCAAAAGTGCTAATGGAAGTTTTTCACGTTTGATAATAGAGTAACACTAAACCTTCCAATTGAACTCTTTCTCAGTATGCTCAAATGTTTCGAGGTCATACACCCGTTCAATGTAGGATACGTTATTATCATTATCTACCATCACCACAGTAGAACAACGAGAACCATAGTTAGGTGATTTTATAAACATTGCCGATAAAGACCTTTCTCTTTCAATATCCAAACCAGTATTTGGAAGTTGATCATCCGGTGCAATTCTTTCATCAGTTAGCACTTCAAAAAGAGCACCAGGATGAAGGTCTGATTCTGAAAGAACTGATTTCATCTTTTCCTTGCCTCGCCTCACCTTTGGCCATGGCGTATCCAATAAGTGATTACTTAATCCATAAAATCCACTGGTCAACTTCACAATCTTTGATTGATAATTGGAATAATAGTAGAGCTCATCTATGGATCCGATAACAAGATTAAACCCATTGTACTGAGGAGCTTTTAAATGGACATCTTTTAAATAAGATTCTGCATCGCGTCCGTTGAAGAAAAAATCAGTAACTAAAAGCCCTCGCGTTGGAGCATTCGGGTTAATATTTTTCAAGTCCCGATAATTAGTCACCATACCAATTTCCCCTTCCTTGGTCATCGCCATCCATGTGCCCTGTGCTTCCATATCTCTTCCTCCAATTACATTAGGATGATCATGCCATTCGGATACTGCAGCAGTTTTACGTTCATAAAACTCGTCACGATTGGCTGCTACTATTAGCTTGTACTTTGGATGATCATTAACAGAAAGAAAGATTAAGCACATACTAAATAAGCAACATTGTTAACGTAAAAACAAAAAGGCGATACAATTCAATAGATAAAACCAAGGCCACCAAGGAAGCCAATGATTTTATGAAACTAATCAACCATGAAACCTTATAAAAAATTTTGATCCCTCTAACTAAAAAATAGAATAGAATTGGAACAGACACCATAAAGAAAACATCATCTCTGATTAGATTGGTGCTTTCATAAAAAGAAGACAACAACAATCCCAACGACCAGAATAGTATTCCAAGTAAAATTGTCAAATAGAGAATTACAAAGCTGGATAATTCCAATCCAAACAATATGTGGTCAGAGAAAAATTTATTCTTTGTATAATTAATTACAACGCTAAACAGGGAAATAAATACGGCAACCAAAATGAGACTGGTTTTTGAGATCTCTCGAGATTTAGCTGCGTACCTATCCGCAAACGTTTCAAAGCTTATGCCTTCTCTCTCTACTCTATGCCCCACAACCTCTGAAATAGATAAGAAGTCGCTGTACAACATATAATCCATTTGAGAATACAAATTGGAATCGAACGTTTGATATATTGGGATCAGAAAATAGATTAAGTTGCCAACAAAAAATAACGCTACCGGCTTCATATAAGGATTTCCCTTTCCCTCAGCTATATCGAGGGACATTCGTCCGGGGTCTACAATTAAGGACTTTATACTATTCCAAAACTTTCCGTCAACAAAAGTAAAGGCATTAAATATGTGTCCTAGGAAATAGGAAACTGTCCGTTCAGCGGGCTCAACAATTTTTTGTCCACATATATTGCAAAATCGCCCCTGATAGACATGACCGCAATTTTTGCAGGTGCGCTCCTGATTATAGTCGAATATATCTGGCTTCCTCTTGAAGAAGGTTACACGCATAGACAAATCTAATTATTCTCAATCGAAGAGCTCCAATTGAGAAGGCAGAAGTTGAAAACTTCTTCGGTGGTAAGGAGTAATACCTAAACTTCTTATACCATTCCGATGCTCCTCTGTAGGATACCCTACATTACTTTCCCAAGCATAACCGGGATAAGTTTCAGAAAGTTTCGCCATCAATTCATCGCGATAAGTCTTGGCCAACACAGATGCAGCTGCTATACTCAAATAGGTAGCATCTCCTTTAACAACACATTCAAACTTTAAATCACCGTACGGGTGAAATCGATTTCCATCAATTAAGAGCAAGTCTGGCTTTTTTTTCAATTTATCCAAAGCCAAATGCATCGCCTTAAATGAAGCATTTAAAATATTAATCTTATCAATCTCCTCATTGCTTACTTCAGCTATTCCCCAACTAATAGCGTCTCGTTGAATTTCCTCTGTCAATAACAGTCGTTCTTCCTTATTCAACTGCTTTGAATCATTAAGAATTTCGTGCTTATAATCTTTTGGAAGAATTA
>JBATLM010000052.1:0-29662 GCA_049289315.1 Cyclobacteriaceae bacterium | reverse complement strand
GGTATGATTGGGACCTGCTACTTCTGTTGCGTGCAGTCCACCGTCAATGTGCACAATGGGTTTACCTTGCGCTGCCAAAGCTTTCGCTTCGCTTTCCGACAAGCCATCTGGGTGAGCCAATCGTTTGGTAATGCTTTTAATGTTGTCAATGTTATCCAAATTTTCTTTAGAGGAGATCAGCGCGAAGTACCACTCACGGCCCTCGGAGGTGTATCCGATTTGTATCAGTTTTAGTTTGTCTGTTGCGGCTTCCAGCTTCTTTAGATAAGCTATGCTTTGTTCATAAGTAGCGAGGTGGAAATCTGCCCCTGCTTCGAACCCTAATGTCTCCTTAGGAGTAGGAATTTGTGCAGAAGTGGTAATCACGGACAGCAGGCACAAAACGCCTAACAGATTGGTATACAACTTACTCATCCTTTCAATGTTGATTCATCCGTAATCTTCAACAGATTATTGGAGAATCAAAGGGAAATTACACGCAGTACATCTGGAATTTTTTAAGACTCTCCTGCGAGCCCAGAACAATGAGGATATCTCCTTTTTTTATGGGTGTTTCACTATTAGGATCGAAGATAAACCCCTTTTCAGGATCTTTAACTCCAATCACAGTGGCGCCAGTATTTTGACGAATGTCCAACTCCTTTATGGTCTTGTTTTTAAAATCTTCTTTCAATTCATTGAACATGTACTCCTCCAGTTGCAAGTCTTGTTCCTTTATGCCTGTTAATATCTCAAGGAATTCTATCACGTAAGGCTGAGTAATCAAATGCGCCATGTGTATCCCTCCAATAGCAAAAGGCTTTACTACCTTATTGGCCCCCGCCCGATAAAGTTTCTTTTCGGCACTTTCCTCAGATGCCCGTGCAATAATGTTCAAATTGGGGTTAATGCCTTTGGCGGTAATGCAGATGATCATATTGTCTGCATCGCTGGGCAAAGTTACAATCAACGATTTGGCTTCCTCGATGCGTGCCTTCATCAGCACCTCTTCGCGCGTAGCATCTTCTTTCACCACCTGAAAGCGAGGCATTTCCGGCAGGTATTGCAAAACATCAGGGTCATTTTCGATCAGTACAAACTGTTCATTGCTTTTGACCAACTCATCACAAGTTTTGGCCCCGGTTTTTCCATACCCTACAACAATCACATGATTCTTCAACTTCTTTGTCCTTTTATTAAAAATGAATGTAGTAAATATTTTTCTGAACTCTCCTTCAAAGATATAACGACTAATCACCGATACGATATAAGCATAGATGCCAAGGTTAAACATCATATAGATGCTGGCAAATAATTTACCGTTGTCACTTAATGGAGAGACCTCACGAAACCCCACAGTAGACACCATGAGCATGGTCATGTAGAAGGCATCCAGCAGGCTATAGTCTTCCAGTACGGTAAAAGTAATCGTACCTGTGCCAATACTTACCAACAGCATGAATGCCGCTATTAAAAAAGTTTTTACAGATTCTTTCATTTACCGATACCTCGTAACTAAATGTATATATCTTTAAAGCACAAGCAGTTTTTAAATATACAGTATAAGTCAACTTGAAAAAAAATAACTTAACCCGTCACCTCGGATTATTGGGTCTGGCATCCACCGGTATTTGTTCGATGCTTGGTGCATCTATCTACGTAGTGCCCTTCATGATACAGCGTAACGTTCCTGGCATTGGGCCGGATGTGCTTCCTGCCTTCTTAGTAGCTGCACTTCCTGCCATCCTTGCTGCGTTTGCCTACAGCATATTAGCTTCTGCCATGCCCCGGGCGGGTGGCAGTTACATTTATGCCAGCAGAGGCCTCAACCCCTACCTTGGATTTGTCGCTAGCTTCTCGCAATGGTTTGGTCTATCTATTGTAATTGGTGTGATCTCTTACGTGATCATTCCATTTTTCAGAGACATCGCTACCGAGTTAAGTATGCCTCAATTGGCAGCCGCCCTCGACAATGGCACCATACGTGTGATGCTCTCGCTATTGCTACTATGGACATTTGTCTATGTAAATATCAGAGGAGTGAAATTTTATGAACGAACAGTGGTGCCGCTCATGATTCTCATGTTTAGTTTAGGTGCCGTTGTGATCATTGCAGGATTTCTCTACAACCATCAGGATTTTCAACAGGCCGTTCCTTCTTTTACTCTACCAGAAGATACTTCATCTTTTAACATGGCCACTTTTCTAGCTGCTGCTGCTATCCTCTTCTCCAGTTTTATTGGATTTGATAGCATTGCACAAGCCGGAGGTGAAGCCAAGAACCCATCCTCTTCCCTGCCCAAAGCCATTGCCATTGCCGTGCTTACAGTGGGCGGTTTTTACTTTTTATTCACAGCAGCTGTATACCATGCTGTGCCTTGGCAGTTCATAGCACAAGAGGCAATGATCAAAGACATCACCGCTGCCGGAGTGTTGAGTTACCTGCTCCCTTCAGGTTGGGCCATTTTAATCGTAGCGGGAGCTGCTATTGCGCTACTCAATGATTTACCGGCCATGATCCTGTCTGTTTCAAGACTGATGTTTGCTTGGGCGGAAGATGGGATTTTTCCCAAGTCCATATCCAAAGTAAGTGCACGACATCACACGCCTATCAACGCTATCATTGGCAGTGGAGTGATGGCTTCCATTGGTATTTTAGGAAGTCACTTTGCCGGAGACTTCTTTCTCGGCATCGACATTATGGTCACCTCTATGTTGGTCAACTTTCTATTGATGTGTGTAACAGTGGTGTCATTGCATAATCACAATCCGGAACTGGCAAAAGAAGTAAAAGTGATTACGAACAGAAAAGTGCAGTTGGCCATTGCTATTACAGGCATTGTTTTGTTAACTGGTTTCCTCGCTATTCATACTTATAAAGACCTTACCTCCAATGTGGACGAATGGTATTTCCATTCCACCCCTGTGTGGATTATTGTAATGACCATAGCGAGTCTGGTCTACTTTAAAGAAAGGAAGGCATTGGAGAGGAATGGCGTTGACACGAAGGCGTTGTTCAGCAAGTTGCCGGAGGAGTAAATTCCGGGATTAGTGCCATGAGTACATGCTGGAATAGAAAGTGCATCGTCTCTCCTCCGTCATCAACACCGACCGAAAGCAAATATTTAGGAATGCCTATTATTTGTCTTATTTTTCTTTACGAAATTCACTTATAGAACAATTAGCTACAATTATCAATTAATCATCACGTAATGAAGTATCTCATCCTAGTATCCCTGATTTCACTGTCTGCGTCCTCTTTCGCACAATGGCCTACCGAATTGATGACCAAGCCAGAACGGACTTCCTATCAGGAAACATCTACGTATGCCGAGGTCATGGACTTTCTATCCGAAGTAAAGAAGGGTTCTGACTATGTTACACAAATTTCAATGGGAAAGAGCTTAGAGGGGAAAGAAATCCCAGTATTGATTTTGGCTAATCCAAGAGTCTCTACTCCTGCTGAGGCAAAAGCAAGCGGTAAGCCAATCATTTACATTCAGGGAAATATCCACTCCGGTGAAGTGGAAGGAAAGGAAGTGATACAAATTTTGTTGCGCGAGATGCTTCACGGAGATAAGGCACATCTACTACAAAACCAAATCGTCTTGTTTGTTCCTATTTATAATACCGATTCAAACGACAAATTTGGAACTGACAACCGACCCTCACAAGAAGGAAGTCCGATTGAAACGGGCCTTCGTCAAAATAGTCAAGGTTGGGATTTGAATCGTGATGGAATCAAAATGGAAACCTTAGAAACTAATGCACTGATTCAAAATATAATTGTTCCCTGGGATCCTACTTTGTTTGTCGATCTGCACACCACCAATGGAACGTGGCATGGTTATTCATTAACATGGGCACCAAGTTATCACTATGCCGGTGAAAAGGCGCCCTATGATTTTACTTGGGATAAGATTTTGCCAGAGGTTACTAATAAGGTATTAGAAAAAAATCAAATCCATCTTGGCCCTTATGGCTACTATTTTACAAAGCAGGGTTGGCCTACCCAATCCATCGCAACTTACAATCATCACCCACGGTATTTGGTCAATCAATTTGGATTACGCAATCGCATGGCAATTTTAAGTGAAGCGTTTGCCCATGAACGATTGTATCAACGCATCAATTCCACTCATGCTTTTGTTACTGAAATATTGGAGTTCACCAACCAACATGGCAAGGAGATGATGGCCATCAATGCGAAAGCAGAGGCAAATGCAATCGCCTTGGTGAAAGAACAAGGAGGAAAAGTGAAGAAAGGTGTTCGTTTTAAAATGGCGCCCTTAGCAAAACCGATTGAGAAATACAGAACCTATGACCATTTTACAATAAAAGGCAACGATGGAGAAACTTCTTATTTGAGAAAGCCCAATATCATTGAACTTGACAATGTGATGAATTATAGTGCATTCGAAGCGACAGTAGAGAACACATTGCCGAAAGGCTATATTATACCCGCTGAATTTGAATTCATTGCCAGGCATATAGAGAAACAAGGAGCTACGGTAAAGAAGTTAACCCAGTCTGCTCGGGCAACAGGTGAATCATTTTTAGTAAAGGAGTACACTTTTGGAGACCGTGAGTTTGAAAAACATAAGATGGTCACTGTAGAAGGTGACTTCATAGCTGAAACCTATCGCGCCAAGAAAGGAGACTATCTAGTAGACCTTGCTCAGCCCTTGGCGAACCTGATCTTTTATACCCTCGAACCACAGTCTGATGATGGGCTCGTTACCTGGAATTTCTTTGATGACTATTTTAAAAAGAACGGTGTTGATAAAGGGCCTGTAAAGTACCCTGTCTTTAAGTATTTTGAGATAAAATAATTGAAACTGTATTGGTTTGTAAAATTTCATAGTCCTCATACTCTCTATGAGTAACCCTGAAATTTAATGTATCTTCCTAGCCTCCTCCAATTCCTTTTTCTGCTTTTCGAGAGCCGCCTTATCTCCTACCAGAACCAATGTCATGTCCTCATATTTGAGGTGTGCCTTGGCCATTTCAGTCACTTTCTCTGGAGTTACCTCATAAATGTTTTTGACACGGTCAGTAAGGAAGGAATCGTCCAAATCGTGTAAGTCCAAAAAATTCAATTGATTGATAATTCCCCCAGGTGAAGAATTGCGCAGCACAAATAAGCCGGCTTCATATTTTTTGATTCCATCGATCTCTTCTTTAGAAGGCACTTCATTTTGCAAGCGGTTTATTTCTTTTGCTATTTCCGTAAGGGATGCTCCGGTATGTTCGGTAGTTACATCGGCTTGCTCGAACCATACAGTAGCCGATTTACGATTTTGAATTACGCTTCTGGGCGAATAGGTATATCCTTTGTCCTCCCTGATGTTGGATGTAATGCGAGAGCCAAAGGAGCCGCCCAATAAGGAGTTAGTCAAATCCATGGCCACATAATCAGGACTGCTTGGTGATGGTGCTGGCAACCCAACAATGATGGTGGTTTGAGGTGCGCCTTTGCGATCGATCTGTGCTACTTCATTGCTTTTTACAGCTTCTACCACTGGATAACTCACCTCCGGTCCGGGTGTCCACAATGAGAACACTTTTTCTATCTGATTGGTGACCATGGACTCATCAAATTTACCCACCACATAAAGTACACTTCGTTTCGCTCCAAAATTATTCTTATAAAAATCCTTTACCATTGGAAGTGTGTAAGAGTTGAGCATTGCATCTGTTGGGTAATGCCGTCCATATGGATGATTGGGATAAATAATCTGGTCAAATTTTTCAGCCGCCAATGCACTGGGTTGCGTCTTGCGCACGGCCAGTTGTCTTTTAAAATCATTCTTTAACCTATCCAATTCAGATTCCGGAAAGGAAGGATTCATGGCAATATCACCAACTAGTGCAATTAATTCGCTGACGTACTCAGAAAGCACAGAACCAGAAATAGTAGTTTGATCCAAGCCCACACTTACACTTACCTCACCTCCCATGGAAGCCGCCTTTTTTGAAAGGGTGGCAAAGTCCATACTAGCAGTGCCCTCCCTCATTAAGCTACCTGTAAGATCCGCCAACCACACCTGATCCTCGGTTTCATGAATGTTACCTGTCTTTATGATAAGCCTAACATTCACCTTAGGGATGGCACCATATTGAACTATCGTAGACTTCATTCCATTCTCTAGTGTAGCCGTTACTTTGGCAGGTAGCGAAAATCCTTTTGGAGTTCCTCCTTCAGGCGGTGTTTGCCGTTGGGCATGAGTGGTTAAACCCAATACCATCAACGTTATCAGTATATGCAGCTTTATAGTTTTCATAAGTTCTCAGCTTTAGGATCAAGAATTAATACAGTTCGGTTCGTCTTTCGCAGGTACTCCTTTGCTGTACTTCTTATCATTTCAGGTGTAATTTTTTTAAACTCTTCTTCAATATGATTGATACGATTGGGGTCATCATCAAACAAGGCAAAACAAGCCAGAAGGTCTGCACGCCCTACGCCAAAGAATCCGCCCATCTCATCATACAGACTGGAACGTATCTTTACAATTGCCAAATCCACTTCTTCCTGTGTGACATTGTCCAAGGAGGTTACCGCCTGATCGAACGCAGTGATGATAGAATCAGGAGCGATATCTGCATCGTGTATTAAATCTGCCATCCAGATCATCGGACCATTGTAGTTAAACATGTTGCCCAGGTAGTTGATACCTCCTCTCACATTGTCAGTATACCCCTTCTCTTGTACGAGAGACTGGAAGAGTTTGCTGTCTTGTCCTTGCAATAACAATTGGTCAATCAAACCCATTGCATAATACCCAGGGCTGTTGCGTTCAGGCATTTTATACGCTAGAGCGATGGCAGGTCTACTGGCCAGTTTATCTTCTTTGGTAAATCGCTTTTCTTCTTCCTGGCGAGGTTCACTGATATCTACCTTTGCAGGCAGTTCAGCCTTTGGGATACTTGCGAAGTATTCATCAATCCATTTTTTGGCATCGTCTATTTCAAAATCGCCAACAATGGAAAGGGCCGCATTGTTGGGTGCGTAAAAGGTTTTAAAAAAGTCGTGCACATCTTCAAGCTGAGCTGCGTCAAGGTCTTCTAGGTCCCCATAGAAATTGTGTGCATTGTACCAGTTCTCATTCGCATACTGCGGCATATCTAACCATGGGAAACCACCATAAGGTTGGTTGAGTACATTTACTTTCACTTCATTTTTCACAACACCTTGTTGATTGGTAAGGCTGGCTTGATTGATATCCAATCCCGTCATCCTATCGGCTTCCACCCATAGAATTGGGTTCAACATGTGTGAAGGCATGATCTCAAAGTAGTTGGTAAAATCAAACCTAGTAGAACCATTATTGATTCCTCCATTGTGCTCTATGATTTCATCAAATTCACCTTTCGGCATATTTTTAGAACCCTGGAACATCATGTGCTCAAAGAGGTGAGCAAAGCCTGTTCTGTCTTTGGGTTCAATACGAAAACCGATGTTGTAATACACCGCCACTACTACTGTGGGCGCTGTTTTGTCTTGTGAAAGAATTACTTTCAAGCCATTGGGTAACTTGTAATACTCCACCGGTACAGTAAACTCCGTTGCTGATTCTTTGTCTTCTTGCTGACAGGAAGTCAGAAAGAGACTGGCCAGTGTAAGTAAGCCAATCTGAGCAGTGCGCCTCAATAAATTATTTCTCATGTTGAATAATAAAAGGTCAAATGATATTCTCTCTTGGTGTCAATTTCCCGATTCGAGAGTATAAAATAAAGGGTTGAATTTAGGGTTTTACCACTAAATCACCAAAGCGGTACATTCCATTGCCTATAATCCATCTGGAGGGTGGTTCAGTTGCTTTAGTCCTTTGAAAACAACTTTATGGTGTACTCCAACAACTCTTGTCCACCTGGCTCACCATGCCCCGGAAGTATTACTTCTGCATTTGCAAATTTCAACTTGACCTTATCGACAGTAGATGGCCATGCGCTTACGTTGGCATCTTCGAGATTGCCCTTTCCTGCTCCTACAGACTTAACCATACAACCACCGAACAATACTTTTTCACTGGGGAAGTATCCTATGATATTATCCTCTGTGTGTCCTTCACCTACGAAAGCGTTGACCACTTTCTTGTTCCCCACTTCTAACTCCAATTGATCATCAAACCCATTTTGAGGAACGGGAGAATTTTTACTTCGTGACAGAGTAATGGTTTTGTTGCTGGCATAGGATGGAATGTTTCTGCGGTGGAATTCATTCAAGCCACCCAGGCAATCAATATGAAAATGCGTGGCCACTATGGCCACCACCTTACACTGCAAGGTGTTTTCTACCCAATCAATTAATTCTTTGGAGCTATCGTCATCTGAGGGAGTATCATATATGATCGCCTCACCATTGTCCCGCACGATCAGTCCGTTGCACGCCACGTTACCAAAGTCCTGAGTTTTTAAATAGGTGATATGCTGAAAGGTATTTTCGGTCAGTTGCTCTATTCTCAATGAATCATCTTGGCTTAGGGCGGATGTATTCAGTACAACTATACCTATGATCATAACAAGACCGGCAAGTATTGTTTTTAGTTTCATTTCATCTTCTTTAAAAGTTCTCAAGTGGATTGTACTCAACTACTTCAAACTCCCTTTCAAGGTTTGTAAAGTAATGATGTACATTATCATCACTGTCAAATTCACCATCTGTATTCACATCTTCCACGGTGCGAAAGTATAATCGTTTGTTAATAGTTACCACTCTCCAGTCCAACAACTCGTGGTTATCAAGGGTCAATTTTCGGAAGCCGGTTCCATTCAAATGAGCCATATACAGTGACTCCACATCATCAGTAGTAAGCTTGCCATCATTATTAGTATCCCTGTCTGTTGCTTCTATTACAAGCAGCTGCATACCAGTCTCTTTTCTTATAGATTCAAGAAATTGAAAGCTTCTCAGCTTTATCTTTTGGTCGGTGAGAGGTTTGAAGTTAGTGGAGTCTACATGCTGTATCTTGATATTATCTAATTGGCCATTGTAAGTTGTGCCACTGATGTAGCCTATTGCAAACGAATCGTCACCAGAGCTGCCAGAGCCCAAATAAATCTTTGAACTCCTTCCATATCCTTGAATCGGCCCAATAGGGAACAGCAGGTAGTCGGTAAAATCAAAGTGGATAGGAAGTTCACTGGTTATTATCAATGTAGAGTCCACCAATAATTCTTGCGCTGTTGAATCACCCGTATAGACAACTGTGGGTTTATTGTTGTCGACCCCACAAGACCAAAGTAGTGACAGGAATAGAAGTTGTAATAATTTCATACAGGAAAAATAGGGAAAATTTTACTTCACCACTTTATGGTGCAGAAGAGAGTGGTCGAAAAAATTATTTATTTCATGGCTTGCAACTCACATTCCAATCCTTCACACTTGCAATGAAATTTTTTCAATAAGTCAATATCTCATTAAGTGTTTTGGTTGCCAAAGCAAGTTCCTCGACTTCAATCTCTCCTACTCTTTTGGTTAGACGGTCTTTGGTGATGGAGCGAATGTGAAAAATCAACATTTCAGAAGTATGACTTAGACCATTGGTTACGGAGGGCTGTAAAACCGGATTGCCTTTGTAGTTTTTGATTTTGGAAGTTAATGGCACCGTGATAACTACAGGAAGGTGCGTATTGAGAAGATTACCACTGATGATAACTATTGGCCGAAGACCCGCTTGTTCACTTCCTTTTACCGGGTTGAGGTCTGCCTGCCAGATTTCACCCTGCTTCATTCTCTAATTGCTTTAAATAATCAGACATCCCTTCCTCTGCTATTGACATTACATCCTTATCGCCAGCTGCTGTCTTATACGATTTGATGTATTCTGCCTTTTCGAGGTGTTCGAGGTAAAGCCTCAGGGCTTTTTCTATTAACCTGTTTTTGGGAAGTGAAAGCAATTTGGCCTTCTCTGTGAGTAGATCAAGGAGATCATCAGGAAGGGTGCTTGTAAATGTGGCCATAATATTTTTATTATATGTAAATATAAATCATACATATAGCACACAAAATACAATTTTCAACCAAATTGTAATAAGCTCATTAATAGATGTTTATAACTGATATATTAAACATTCACACCAAACCAATACCCCACCAACGCAGTGAGTCCCATGGCAATGGTGCCCCAGAATGTAATTCTAAGAATGGCTTTCAATATACTTGAACCGCCTGTTTTGGCGGCAAGGGCTCCTAATAGACCAAGAAAGAAAATGGCAAACCCATAGAGATAATACTCCATGCTTTCCAGTGGCATAAAAAGCGTAACAAGAAACGGTAACAGCCCACCAAAAGTAAAAGCAGCACCCGATGCCAATGCCGCCTGGATAGGGTTGGCCTGGCTGATTTCATTAATTCCCAACTCATCGCGCACGTGCGCACCCAGGGCATCTTTTTCGGTGAGTTCTTTGGCCACTACCAGAGCAGTTTCTTTCTTCAACCCCCGCTCTTCATAAATCTGAGCCAACCGCTGAAGCTCTAGTTCCGGCATATCCTTCAGTTCTTGCCTTTCTCTTTCGATGTCTGCTTTCTCTATGTCTGTTTGTGAACTTACAGAAACGTATTCACCTGCTGCCATTGACAAGGCACCTGCTACCAAGCCTGCCAATGTTGCTAATACTACAGGATCTCTGGTGGCACTGGCAGCTGCTACGCCCACAGCAATACTTGCAGTTGATAAAATACCATCATTGGCACCAAGTACTGCTGCACGGAGCCAGTTGCTCCGATGGATGTAATGGTTATCCAAGTAATCATCTAAGTCTTCCTGTTTATCAGTCATTGCATGCTTTACTTCATAGGTTCAGCTATAAGTTAGTTCCTTTTCCACTGTCTTTCTCTATGGCAATCCGCAATAATAAAAATGCAAGCAACCCTGTAACCAGGGCGAATGACTTTTCAAAGGTGGTTTTGGCGATCACATTTCCCACTGTGTTGAGTAAGAACAGAACAAAAAACAACCACATCGTTACATGCGCAAAGCCTTTTAATGCCGGCAGGTTTATTCGGCCTGACTTGATCAGAACGAGCACAAAGAATAGTAATGCAACCAACAGCGAGACTATTTCAAATTGCAACAATTGCGAAGGTGTCTCCATCCTTCCTCCCCATAGGTATGCCACCGGTGCGAAATCAAATAACAGCATACCCATAATGATACTCAGGTGAAATACAACAAGTAAACCTGCAATAATCAACGTTATGCGCAATGCGTTTCTATAACTGATAATGCTTCTCATAATGGATTATATCCACTTTTGATCATGTACCGATCTCTCATGGTCTATGGCTCCGGTGTGTGCGGTTTCTTTGGGTTCAAATAACAGCACCCATACATCTTCACCATTGGTGCGTGGATTATGCTCCACTCCTTTTGGCACGATGATCATTTCTCCTTCTTTAACTACTTCAGTACGATCTCGGAACTCCATGTGCAAAGTACCTTTGAATATCATGAACAACTCATCTTCGTTATCATGGGCATGCCACACAAATTCATCTTTTACTTTGGCTAGTTTCACATACTGACCATTCAACTCACCAATGATTTTGGGCGTCCATGTTTCAGAAAACAGATTGAATTTCTCAATGATATTAATCGCTTGCATAGTTCTCAATTTTGTTATCCTAATAAAGGAGGTAAATTTATTTTTTAATGAACGCTAAAGATAACTGATGAATCCAAAAATAGAAACCTGTCAACTTTCACCCACGCTTAATATCTCGCGCGTGCTCACCGGTTTGTGGCAAATAGCTGATATGGAGAGAGATGGGCAAATATTGGATCCGATAGCAACGGCCCCTTCCATGAAGCCATATGTGGACGCAGGCTTCACCACATTTGATATGGCCGATCATTATGGTTCATCAGAGATCATTGCGGGAACATTTCAACAAAGTTTAAGTGATCCGGGCACCGTGCAACTACTTACCAAGTGGGTGCCTAAACCCGGGCAAACCAGCAAAGAAGAAGTACGGGCGGCTGTGGTCACTGCACTCAATCGATTGCAATCAAAAAAAATTGATTTATTGCAATTTCATGCATGGAACTATGCCGATCCCAATTGGTTGGATTGTCTCTACTGGTTGCAAGAATTAAAAGAAGAAGGCCTTATCGCTAACATTGGCCTCACCAACTTCGATACTGCTCACCTAAGAATTGTATTGACAAGTGGTATTGATGTGGTTTCCAATCAAGTTTGTCATTCTGTAATTGACCAACGTGCCGGAGGTGCGATGGCTACTCTCTGCAACGAGCACAACATCAAGTTACTTGCCTTCGGAACAGTAGCCGGTGGGTTTCTGACTGATAAATGGCTGGGTAAGCCAGAGCCTGTGATTAATGATGCATTGACCTGGTCGCAGATGAAGTACAAGCGCTTTATCGATGAAGCGGGTGGTTGGGAGAAGTTTCAACAATTACTTAGCGTATTAAGCGATGTTGCCAAACGACACAATGTATCCATCGCCAATGTCGCCAGTCGATATATGCTGGAGCAACCTGCTGTTGGCGGTGTTATTATTGGAGCACGGCTTGGAAAAAGTGAACACATTCAGGAGAACACCAAGCTCTTTCAATTCACCTTGACAGAAGAAGATACGTCAAGCATAAAAAAAGCACAAGCAGCACTCACACCCATACCCGGAGACTGTGGTGATGAATACCGAAAACCTCCGTTCCTCACAGCATCAGGCGACTTGAGTCATCATGTAGATACCATACCACCACCCTTCCCTACATTTGAAGGAAGTGATGGAAGAACCAAAGCATTAAGTGGCACTGTTTGGGAAGACATTGCTGGCTTTAGCCGAGCGGTAAGAAAGGGAAACAGAATTCTAATTTCGGGTACTACTGCTACTAATGGAAACAAGGCAGTTGGTGGTAATGATCCTGCAGCACAAACCCATTTTGTCATCGACAAAATTGAAGGCGCATTGCAATCGCTGGGTGGTACATTGGAACAAGTGGTGCGCACTCGAATATTTGTGCGTCATGTCAATGATTGGGAACCAGTGTCAAGAGCGCATGGTGAGCGCTTCAAAACAATTCAACCAGCCAACACACTAGTGAGGGCAGAGATCATTGGCGATGAATACCTGATAGAGATGGAGGCGGAAGCCATTGTTGATTAGTTAGTTTTTCTGGTGGCTTCGTAAACCCAAATGTCTTTCATCAGGCCACCCGAGTCATATAATCTATCCTTTCTTACGGAGAAGTGATCATCAGCAATATCGAAAATTACCAATCGCCCCATAAATGATCCCAAGTGATCTTCACCGAAATTCAATTCGATGAATCTATTGTCCCGCATCTTTCCTTCAATGTTGGGCACTGTTTCCGAAGCTTCTAAAGGGTTCCAACTTATTTCCCACATCTCCTTTTCGAGATTGTATAGTCGCTTTGTCACACCTATAACATCAAACTCATCGAATTTGATATTCATATCAGCCATTAATGTATCTCCTTTATAGTAAGCACTTATGGTTCCGGTGCCTGTTATATAATCTTCAGGCGAAACCTTAATCTTAGCATCCGCCTTCCATTCCCCTAACATAAAGTCAAGTTCTGTGGGTCTTTCCCGATCAGCTTCGGTTTGGCAACTTACCAACCAGAAAACGAAACAGGCAAAATAGATAGCTTTCATTTTTATTGAGGTGTTAACCACTCATTCCTTAATTTCAATTGCGCTTCGGTAGCATTTTGATCAAATGAAATGACGTGTCGCTTGGCCACTTTGGTCGGCTCTATTGGCGCTTCCAATTCTACTTCATTGTAATCACCTACTTCATCTTTGCGCAACACGGTATAAGAAACAGTATCCCCTGCTTTCATAGAAGCCCTATGCCGGGCTATAATAGCACTGGTTTCAGGCCCTAACGGAGGTAGCTCAACACCACCCATCTTTAAAAGGATGTCTCCGTTTTGAAATCCAATGGCTTTGCCCTGGTCGTTCAATCGATCGCAATTTTGCAGGGAAATCATCGGTTGCTCATTGTATTGCAATACAGAGATGTTATAGTTTCCAAATCCCAAACTCACTTCTTCCTCTACCAACTCTCTGGTATAATTCACACCTACATCCTTCCATATCTCTTCCAACGGTAAACTGGATGGTCCAGCCACATAGGTGTTGAGAAACGTTTCAATTTCCGGATAGGTAAGCGCTCCAATTTCTGAGAACAAATCATCATCATTAAATGATTTGTCCTTACCATATTTCTTAGACAGATTAGCAATCAGGTCTTGTAAGCCATATTTCCCATCCGACAGTTTTCTCAATTTTATATCCAGGCTCATTCCAATGAGCGCGCCCTTTTGGTATACATTATAAAACTGGTCACCGTAATCACTCAGCACTTTTTTGCTGAATTCCGTAAAAGGCAAGTCATCTTTAAAACCATCGGAGATCAATAATTTTTGGCGCAGAACATTTAGATATTGATCAGGTGTAATGAGATTATACTTTACCTGCATATTACCTGAAAAGTATTCAGTCACCCCTTCATATAGCCACAGGTGCTTAGACATTTTAGGATCGTTAAAATCGAAATGCCCAATCTCATTGGAGTGAATGGTAAGAGGTGTTACAATATGAAAGAACTCGTGTGCGGCAAAGTCACGCAAGGTTTGTTTCATTCCATCAATGGTATTCTCCGGCATGTAGTAAAAAGAGGAATAGGAATGCTCCAATGCACCATAGGAAGTCACAGGTTGATCTGTAAAGTAAAATATGAAGGCGTACTTATCTACCGGCAACGTCCCTCCCAGGTATTCCTTCTGTGCCATTAACACTTCTCGTACACTGTTGGCAATCTCTTTGGCTGTTACTTTTCCATTTGGCGCGTAGGATCCGATCAGCACCTCTGTATTCCCCACTTGAATAACAGCGGTATCTGCTTTGGCATACATCAACGGGGAGTCGGCTAGCTTGTCAAAGTCTTCAGCTTCAAACACATCCACTCTGCTGTTAGGCTGAGGAGTTTCCAATTTTAAAACTGTAAGCGGTTCTCCGGTTTTCTCCGGAATCAATCCGGTAGATCCATAAAAGGTCTGATCCCGGATCACATTAAATCTAAAAGGTATTTGTTTCATCCCTTCGAAGTATCCAAAGAATCCACTAGGGTTAATTACAAAATTCTTACCGTCTTCTATATTGGTACCTGCTGGCCAGAAAATATTAGGCCCCGCCAACTCTGTATCAAAACTGTCTTCAATCCAGTAACTAATTTTGGTGATCTTTTTCGCGCTTTTAATGCGCCATGCATTGGTATCAATTTTTTCAATGGGCAGTAAGTTTCCCTTTTTGTCTATCACCTCAAATCCAGATACAAAACGACCATAATCCTGAATCGCATAGGTGCCTGGAATAATCTTGGGGAGGAAAAACGTAATCTCATCTTCCTTAAGGGCCGGAGGAGTTAATTCTACTTTCACTTTGTCATCCACTACACGCGTCAGGTCAACTGTAAACTCATAGCCTTTCTGAGCAAAAACAATAAAGGAGGTAAATAACAGGGTAATCAGGATAAAGCAAGTTCTCATTTACAAAGGGAAATTAAGTAGTATATATTTTGGCCCTGTAATAAAAAAAGGTCTTAATTCAGCTATGGCCAATAAAGCATTTACGCATAAAACCTTCAAGAGTTACACCAAATCATCCTATAGATGTGCGTTTAAGTGTAATGATGATGATATTGGCTATATATTTTGAATAAATTGACGGCCTGATTCAAACTTAGAAATGGATTTCTCTTCTGCTGAAATTAAAGACCTTATTGACAACCTCTATCACCTAAGAGGTGACCTCCAAGAACTACCCGGAGAGATTGATTTGAACTTCCTCCTTAGTACCCCAGATAAGCAGAAATATACTTTGAAGGTGGCTAACCCTGCTGAAAAAAAGGACAATCTGGAGTTTCAAAATGCGATGATGCTCCACCTGATCTCTAAAAATATAGGTTTGGAGATTCCCGAAGTGATTTACTCCGCCAACAAGGAATTGATTACTACCACAAGCGATAAAGAAGGAAGAGCGAGGCTGATTCGCTTACTGACTTGGGTGGAAGGAAGGCCTTTGGCCACTGTCAACCCCCATTCGGAAGCACTGTTGTATCAACTCGGAAACCTTTGCGGAAAGCTGAGCTTAGCCCTTAAAGATTTTGAACATTCAGCGGCACATCGGTTTATCAAGTGGGACCTGGCTCAGGTAGAATGGGTTAAACCCCATCTGAGCAGTCTCAGAGATGAGAGAAAAAATACACTGGCCAATTATTACTTTGGCCTTTACGAATCCATCGTAAAACCTATAGCGGGTTCGCTTCCAAAGAGTATTATCTATAACGATGCCAACGATTATAATGTACTGGTTGGCTTTGATAAAGCTAATCCCAATGTGCCTGGGGTCATCGATTTTGGTGATGCCGTCTATTCTCATACCGTCAATGAACTGGCAATAGCACTTGCATATGCGCTGATGCACAAGCCAGACCCGATGCAAGCTGCCTATCACATTGTGAAAGGTTATCACAGCACGTTTCCACTGACTGATGCTGAGTTAAAGGTATTGTTTACATTACTCAACATCCGATTACTGATTAGTGTGGTTTGCTCCCATCAGAACAGCGAAGAAAACCCAGACAATGTCTATCTGCAAATAAGTGATGAAGCTGCATGGACATTATTAGAAAAACTTCACCTGGTATCTCCCACATTTGCTTACGCCACTTTTCGTCATGCCTGTGGGATGGAACCCTACCCTACCCGACATGTTTTTAATAATTGGATAGCAGAAAATGCCAGCCAGATAAAACCCATTGTAGCCCAAGACCTGAATGACCCGCATTGGCTTGACCTTGGAATGGACAGTTTAGAACTAGGCAATCAGTCGATTGTACTTGACGATAACAAACTTCTCGTGCAGATTGAAACCACCATTCAAGAGAGCGGTAAAAGTGTGGGACTTGGAAGGTACAACGAAGTAAGACCGTTTTATACTTCACCTGCTTTTCAAATTGAAAGCAATGACGGGCCAGCATGGAGAACAGTGCATCTGGGACTGGATGTGTTCTTAAGTGCCGGAGCATCCGTTTTTGTACCACTCAGTGGAACCATATCTAGTGTGGCCGATAATACTGGTGACCGCAACTATGGCCCTACTGTTATTGTTAAACATGATGTTTTACCAGAGTTAACTTTTTATACCCTTTTCGGACATCTGAGCAGAACCTCGTTAACCCAATGGAAGGAAGGAGATAAAGTAGAAGCAGGTCAACCCATTGGTACATTAGGAGACATTCACGAAAATGGAGGATGGTCACCCCATCTTCATTTCCAAATCATGTTGGATACATTGGAGAAAAAGGGAGACTTCCCTGGTGTAGCAGCTCCCCTATTAATTGAAGTTTGGAAAAGTATTTGCCCTGATCCATGGCTGCTTGTTGCGGGCACTTTATCTCCATCTCCAAAACAAACAGAAAACGCTCAACTCATTAATTATCGGAAAGAGCACCTCGGAAAGAACCTAAGCCTCTCCTATCATAATCCGTTGATGATGCAAAGAGGGTTCATGCAGTACCTATATGAAGCAGATGGCCGGAAGTATCTGGACACGGTCAACAACGTTGCACATGTTGGGCATGAACATCCACGTGTTGTAAAAGCAGGGCAGCAACAAATGGCTGTGCTCAACACCAACACACGTTACCTACACAAAAACATTATTGAGTTTACTGAAAAGTTACTGTCCACCATGCCCGCTTCGCTTAGCGTTGCTTATGTCGTTAACTCGGGTAGCGAAGCCAACGAACTGGCGCTGCGAATTGCCAAGACCTATACGCAACAAAAAGATATGGTGGTGGTAGAAGTTGGATACCATGGCAACACCAATGCCTGTGTAGACATCAGTTCTTATAAATTCGACCGAAAAGGCGGTAAGGGTGCGCCTGAACACATTCATGTTGTTCCCATTCCAGATACCTACAGAGGCATCTACCGCGACAAGGTAGATGCGGGTAAGAAATATGCATCGCATGTCAAGGAGGCCATTGAGAAAGTAAAGGCGAATGGAAAAGGAATTGCCGGATTCATCTGTGAATCTGTATTGAGCTGTGGTGGACAAATCGTATTGCCGGATGGATACTTAAAGGAAGCTTATGCACACGTTCGTGATGCTGGAGGTGTCTGCATTGCCGATGAGGTGCAAACGGGTTGTGGTCGTGCTGGAGATCACTTCTGGGCATTTGAAAGTCAGGGAGTAGTACCAGACATTGTAACGATAGGCAAACCGATAGGCAACGGGCATCCTTTGGGAGTGGTTGTCACTTCTATAAAATTGGCGGATGCCTTTGCTAACGGCATGGAATACTTTAACACTTTTGGAGGCAATCCCGTATCAAGTGCAATTGGGTCGGAAGTGCTTAACGTCATTAAGGACAAAGGTCTACAACAAAATGCTAAGGAGATGGGTAATTACCTGAAAGAAGAGCTTACGCATCTCAAAAATAGCTATCCTATTATTGGTGACGTGCGCGGTTTAGGCTTGTTTTTAGGAATTGAATTAGTAAAAGATAATAACCTGACTCCAGCAACAGAGCAGGCTACTTATTTGGCCAATCGAATGCGCGAATTGGGAATACTGATGAGCACTGATGGGCCTCATGAAAATGTCTTGAAAATTAAACCGCCTTTGGTATTCACCAAGACCGATGCTGATTTTCTTCTTTCCACTTTAGAACGTGTGCTGAAAGAAGATTATATGCAACTGGATTAGCAATTAGTCCTCTTTGGTATAATTCAATCAATAATTCCATCCAGCCAGTGAATAATATTCAAGAGCAGTTGATAATTTTGAGTTGCCAGAGGAGAATTCATACCCATTTTGTTTTTATCAGGCCCTGACAATTGAGCTGAGAACATTGCTGCCTCGCCAGACACTACCACTCTACCCTTTCCCACTTTCATATAAGCCGCCTGAAACCACCCATCTACTTTTTGCTTTTTTGTATTATCATGAAATCTCCATGCCGTATCTGGAAGAATGTTGGTATGGTCATCCTGAAATTGCAAAATTGGTTTTGCTCCATTCGGTATCAAAAAGGCTTGCCCTGTGAATGTAGCGACCTCCGTGACATCCTCGGCAGTGTTTCTTCCTTCCGTAATTACGCTGGAGCGTAAAGTACCCTTATCCAAAGTAAACAAGGAAGGAATACCCCCATTGTTCTTCATTACAAATCCATTTGTAAATGTAAAACCGAATTCACTCGCCAAATCAGCTGCAGCACCTGCTAATGGCATATGATCTGCAATCAGAAAAAGGCTTCCGCCCTCTTCTACCCATTTTTTCAATGTTTTTATTTCACCCACTGTAAATGCAGAAGGATTAGGCAATATCCAACGACCCACATTAACTTGATTGAGTGCATTTGAAATGACCAGGACTTTACTTTTGTCAAGCTCCTTTCTTTCAAATAATCCTCCATAGGCTTTTACCTGATATCCGTCCCGCTCTAGCAGTTTAGCAAACGAGGCATATCTACCATCCTTAGTATGAAAATTATGATGGCCTTCATCAATAAATACAATTGAACCACTACCAGATGGATAAGCAGGATTGCTTATAAGTGGTTGATATGACTTATCAGCTATTTGTTGTGCAAATAAGAGCTGTGAAAGGGCAATCAGGAATAACAACGTAAAATTCAGTCCTTTCATTTCTCAACTAAGCTAATAAAAAATATATTGAGTCACATTTCAAACACTTCGAAAATTGACCTATCCTAAGCCCACCAGCCATAATCAAGAAATATCAGGGCTTCATGTGAATGAAAGTATACAGCACGCTAACCTTGTGTCTCGACTGGCCATCATTATGATGATCGTTACTGTCGCCTACTACATGATGTATCTGATCCTGGGGTTCAATGCTCCTTGGCAAATTTTTGGTCTGCTTGGGCTCACTTCAACTGGATCGTACTTACTTGTCAAGCTAAACAGATTAAACTTCGCCAAAGTATTTGGCTTAATAGGGTTCAACTCTATTATGTATTTTGTTGCCGCTAGTGAATCTCATCTTACCAATGTAAATCTGTATTTCGTAACGGGTGGAATTGGGGCGCTCGTCCTTTACGATTACAAAGAGAAACTAAAATCCTTTGGTTTTATTTTGTTTTCCATCACTTTGTATTTACTAGCCCGTTTTAGTACGTACTCTTTGCTTCCTGAAAGAGATTTCACACCAAATGAAGTGAGCATAATTTCTTTTTTCAACCTGGTAGTATTTGGCTACGTTACAACCTACCTAGTGATTCTACTATTGAAGGGTAATTATTTGAAGAAGGAAGACCTTAAACGACAAAATACTGAATTAATAAAAATCAATGAAGAGTTGGATCGTTTTATATACAGTTCCTCACATGACTTACGTGCTCCTCTCAGTTCACTTCTAGGGCTAATTCAATTGAGTGAATTGGAGCATGACGAATCTCTAAAAAAAGATTATCTAAAAATGATGCGTGGCAGAATTTCGGCCATGGATCTTTTTATCAAGGAAATAATTGATTACGCAAAAAATGCAAGGCAAGTGGCAGAATATGAACCTATACTATTGAATAATGAAATTGAGAAAATAATTTATGACCTAAAATACATGGAGGGTACCAATACTGTAAACATACAACGTACAGGTCTTCAAAACCTTCAAATCAATGGAGACCTAATGAGAATTCGAATTGTGTTATCCAACCTTATTTCAAACGCCATTAAATACAGAGATATAAGTAAACAAAAGTGCGAACTTCAAATTAACGCTGTTGCGGGCTCGAACACAATTTCTATCGAATTCAAAGATAATGGCATAGGCATTTCACCCGCACATCACGAAAAAATTTTTACTATGTTCTACCGAGCACACGAAGTCAGCACAGGGTCTGGTCTTGGATTATATTTAGTTCGTGAAACGCTGAACAATCTAAATGGAAGCATTAAAATTCACTCTGCGGCAGGAGAAGGAAGTTCGTTTACCATTACCCTTCCAGTTGAGCCACCTACTTCCCAGTAAAATTGCAATCCACTTCATACATTTTTTCAGGCACGGCACTAACACTTGAATTCGCATAGCTATATTTATGCCAATGAAAAAAGCAAGTGAAATCAAAAAGCTGGGAGTCTTTACCTCTGGAGGAGATGCACCGGGAATGAATGCCGCGATAAGGGCTGTCGTGCGAGCGGGTATCTATTATCAAAAAGAAGTGTACGGGATAATGAGAGGCTATGAGGGGATGATTGAAGGTGATATTGTAAAACTTGGAGCGAGGTCTGTTGGAAACATACTGCAGCGTGGTGGTACCATTCTTAAAACTGCGCGAAGCAAAGAATTCCGAACAAAAGAAGGAAGAGTAAAGGCCTTCGAAAACCTAAAAAAGAATGGTATTGACGCGCTGGTCGCTATTGGTGGTGATGGTACTTTTACCGGCTTACATTATTTTTCGAACGAATTTGATATTCCAACAGTTTGCCTCCCCGGCACCATTGATAATGACATTGCGGGCACCGACTATACTATCGGTTATGACACCGCCACCAACACTGCAGTGCAAGCGATAGACAGAATAAGAGATACTGCACTCTCCCACAACAGATTATTCTTTATTGAAGTGATGGGAAGAAATTCTGGATACATTGCCATTAACAGCGGCATCGCAGGCGGTGCTGGAGCCATAATATTACCTGAAGAAGACATGACATTTGAAGATTTGTTCGGTCTATTGGAAGCGGGTATGGAAACAGGGAAAAAATCAAATCTGGTGGTCGTAGCCGAAGGTTCAAAGTTGGGTGGCGCTAATGAACTGGCAAAGAAAATTAAAGAGCGATCCGATTACTTTGACATAAAGGTCACCATACTGGGTCATCAGCAACGGGGAGGCTCCCCTACTTATTTCGATAGGGTATTGGCAAGCAAAATGGGAGTTGCTTCCGTTGAGGGGTTGCTCAATGGCGAAAGCAATGTGATGGTCGGGTTCAAAGAGAATAGAATTGTTTATAATTCTTATGAAAAGGTAATTAATCAGCAGCATAAGATCGAAGAAGAATCAATGCGGATTGCTAAGATTCTATCTATCTAGGGTAGTGTTGGAGAAAACTAATTCTTTACGGATTGTGCTGCGCCATCTCTCCTGGGATCAGCTGCACCTACCCAATGTCCATTTTCGAAAGCTACGGCATGCACTCCTCCAAAGTAAGGATTTAGGTTTTTAGTGCCGAGATCATTTTTAATCTCCGACAAATCAAATCCATTTTTGTTGAGCCAGATTTGCATTTGTTCATCTTCAGAGAATTCGAGGTAGGCTTTGTTCCCATTTACATGAACACGTGGAACTCTAATAGCTTCATTGATGTCCTGTTTTACATCCATCCAATACTGAATGGTTTGACCAACTGTAGAAATGATACGCGCGCTGCCTGGACTACCCGTTGCAAGCACATTATTTCCGTTCTTATCTCTCACCACTGTTGGGCACATAGATGAATAAGCCATTTTGTTGGGTCCTACCGAAAAGGAATGCGTTTCATCTCCATAAACAAAATCTTCCATGTAACTATTGTAAATAAACCCTAATTCTTTTGAAGCAGCACGAGAACCGAAATAAGCGTTGATGCTGGTTGTAACTGAAACCGCCATGCCATTGCCGTCTACTACTGAAAAGTGGGTGGTCTCTCCTGAACCGTTGTCATACTCTCCTTCTTGCTCCAAGAACGAAGTCGTAAGCAATTCTGAAGCTTTACTTTTTGATATTCTTGCCTCTACTTCAGCATTGTAATTCACCATATCATTTATTGGATTTACTTGTCTCTCTCCATGAGCTAGCGCAAGGGCCTTGACAAGGCGCTGATACCTTGCCTCCTGCTCATCCATTTGTTCAAAAATATTCAACGCTAACAAAACCACCCATCCACCGCAAGGAGGTGTGCTGGTAAATACCTGAAAGTTATTGTAGCTGGTCTCAAGAGCAGGTACAACAGGTGGAGATGGAAATTCATTGAGATCTTGTAGCGTCATCCACCCCCCATGCTCTGCCATATCTTTAGCAATAATGGAAGCAATCTCACCTTGATAAAAATCATCAGCACCATGATCAGCCAAGCGTTGAAGTGTTTTTCCAAGGTTGGGCTGAGTGAGCACCTCTCCTACGTTGGGTATGTGGCCGTTGACCAAAAAGTGATTCATATTGTAAGGCGACTCCAGCAAACGCTTTTCATACTGCTGATAAACCTTCGCTCTGAACCTTCCCATTTCAAAACCATTTACTGCATAACCAATTGCAGGATTCAATAGTTGTCTCCATGTCATGGCATCCGCTCCATATTTTTGCTTTGCAAAGCCCAAGGTTTTAACAAACGAAGGAATGGTAGACCTTTTATGGTATTTAATATCATCTTCAGTGGCTGATACAGGTGTTGCTTTTGGTGAGTAGGTAGTACCATTAATGATAAATGGCTCCTCCCCCGGAATACCCACCAACATCTGTACTCCGGCACCAAGACCAGTCATAGCCGGCTCTGTCACCGCCAATGAAAATGCAATAGCAACCGCAGCATCAATAGCATTTCCTCCTTTGGCTAGCACATCCATCCCCGCTTGTGTGGCCTCAGGCGTTGCCGCTGCCACTGCGTAAGATTTCAACTGTGCATCTGGTTTATTGCACGATGCCAGGATCAATACTAAAACCGAAACAACTTGTAACTTATTCATGAAAGCCATTCTTTTAGGTGTTGACAAGCAAGAACTATGTTCGGAGCAACCTCATCAATATCGTTTATTTTTCCATCCTTTTTCATCAAGGCAAGTGCCTTCTTACCATCAAAATCCACATAAGATAATCGTACCGATAGTTCGTCAGGTGATTGTCCAAAATCGACACCTGGTAACAAAGCCACTCCAGTTTCATCCAAAATTTGTCTACATAATTGGGAAGAAGTATTAATCTCCCTTTGATTTAGTTTCTCTTTGAAGTTCTCGAAATTAGGAAAAAGGTAAAATCCACCTTGAGGCTCAGGCATCGTAAGACCAACAGATGTTAATTCAGTAAATACATATTGAGCAATGTACTTTAGAATACTTCTGGCATGGTTAACATACATTTCTATGTTTGGGCCAAATTCAAAAGCCTTCACAGCAGCATATTGAATTGGAGCACTTGTGGCTGTAAATGTTTCACTTGCTACCACAGCCATCGCATCGGACAACCATCGGAGTTCTCTGGGAAACGTAAATGTTCCCAATCTCCAGCCACCAGCACCGCACCACTTACTAAGTCCAGAGCTTACAATGGTTCCTTCAGGGTAAAATTCCGAAAGAGATCGATGCTCTCCATCATGAACCAGTTCACCATATATTTCATCCGAAATTATCAGGAGGTTGTATTTTTTGGCGACATCCGAAATGGCTTTTAACTGATCTATTGAGTAGGTAGCCCCAGTTGGATTACTTGGGTAATTGAGAATTACCATTAGCCGCTTATCCAGATGCTTGGAACAAAAAGACTCAAGCAAGGAAGCATCTAATAATTTTTGGGGGCTGGATGAGGTATCAATCCAATGGCACTCCTTTTGAGTGATATGAGCTTGTGGTGAGTAGGAAACCCAACTCGGTGCAGGTAAGACCAAATCACCATCAAAGCATAATTGGGCCACAAAAAGCAATTCCTTTGAGCCGGGTCCAATAAGCACGTCTTCTGGATCCGCTCTCATGTTGGTTCTGTGAGAATGGTAATTAGCTACAGCTTGACGCAAAGAGTAAAGCCCTCTTACCGGGAGGTAATCTTTCTCAAATGCATGAGCCCTAAGTTCATTCACTACCTCTTCTGGAACAGGAAAAGGTGATTGACCAAAACCTAACTTATAAACCCACTTGCCTTTCTTAATTAAATCATTCGAATACTCGTTGATCGCAAGAGTAGCTGAGGGCTTAAGGGTCTTGATATTCTGTTTTATTGGCATACAATTGGTCTAATTCTACCCAATGTAGTATCAATAAAAGGAAAAATTATTAAGACAGTAAAATTCTATCAGCTAAAAGCTATTGTCCTAATACTCAATTAACCATTACGCTCAACACAGGGACATTTGATTTATACAACAAGGTTTCTGTGATTCCAAAATCATAGCCCGCTCGTCTGGCTCTTTTATGAGTCACCTTGGCAAGTACTTGAACTTTGTTCTGCTCAGCAAAAGCCAGTAATCCTTTCTCAATATCCATTGCATTGTAAACCTCTCCTTTCATTTTCACATCCGGAAAGGCTTCTATCAGCTTACTCATTGCTTTTGTAACCGTTGGTGTATCCTTGAAATTAGAAGGAGTATTGATATAGAGAAGAGTTAAAGAACTCCCTGTGGCCTTTAGAAATGACACAATCTTACTAAATGGTTGTTTAAGATTTTCTTCAAAGTTTGCCGCAAATACTATTTTCTTGACGGATGCAGGTTTGAAATCTTTCTTTACTGATAATACAGGACAAGGGCTGGTACGCAATATCTTTTGTGCGTGAGAACCAATAAAATAACGTTGAGATTCTCCTACTCCATGAGCACCCATGATTATCAAATCACTTTTATAGAGTTTAGCCATAGCTAAAACTTGTTCTTGCACATTTCCAGGGCGAACCACTCCAGTGGCTTTGACTCCCTTGAAGATTTTATCTTGAAGAACTTTATCCATTTTCACCTCAGCTTCAACCATACGTCCCTCATTTTCTGGGTACTCCTGCTGCTTTTCAACAGGAATCCGATTCCAATCTGAAGGAGCGGAGAACACATGCAGTAATAGAAGCTCTGCTCCAGTTTTTTTTGCCAAAGTGATCCCCGTGTTCATTGCGGTTTTTGCGTACTCAGAAAAGTCGATGGGTATAAGAATTGATTTCATGGTTGTTCGTGTTTATTGCTATTGCAAGAACGAATTTTAGCCTGTTAGATGAAATGATATTTGTCATTATTAAATACAAACATTAATCAGAATTAGTAATTTCATTGATCCATGAATTAACTTTCGCTGATTTTTATCATCTTCATGTCAAATAATCTATTTATGAAAACTGTTTATACAATTGTCTTCATCTTACTCTGTGCTTTTGCACTTCAAGCACAGGAACAGAAAAAGGAAGAAACTAAACCTATCCCTGAAGCAAAAGAATTTATAACAACTCATCAGGGAACCTTCGGTGGCAAAGCCATAAAGTATAAAGCGGTAGCTGGAGAAACCTATTTAAAAAATGATGATGGGGAATCCGTTGCATCCATCTGGTCAGTTACCTATAAATTGGATAGCCCTGAAAATACAAACCGCCCAGTCACATTTGTCTTTAATGGAGGTCCCGGGTCTGCATCGGTTTGGCTTCACATGGGTTTCTTTGGCCCACAGATTACTAAAGTGGACAGTGATGCTTCTCAGGACGATGGTGGCGCGCCCTATCCACTCCTAAACAATACTCATGGCATGCTTGATATTACAGATCTGGTTTTTATTGATCCCGTGGGAACGGGCTATAGCCGTGTGATAGGCAAAGGTAAGACAGAAGATTATTGGGGATTGACGGAAGATGCAAGGTCGATTGCAGCATTTATGCGTGAATGGGTAACAAAGAACAAAAGATGGAATTCACCCAAATACATTGCAGGCGAAAGCTTCGGTACCACGCGAGCTGCTGCTGTTAATTATGAACTAGAAGGTGATGGTCAGGAAATGTCACTCAATGGATTGATCCTTATTTCACAGGCCTTGGATTATCAAGGCTCTACCTCTGCTCACGACAATATTGTTTCCTATGTTACCTACTTCCCTAGTATGGCAGCCACTGCATGGTATCACAAAAAGGCAGGTCAGGGAAAAACGTTAGAAACTTTTGTTGAAGAGGCGCGAAAATTTGCGCTCGATGAATATGTATCTGCCCTTTATAAAGGAACACGATTGACGGACGCAGAGAAAAGTCACATCGCAGATCGAATAGTATACTTTACCGGGCTATCCAAGAAATATGTAGAGCAAGCTGATATCAGGTTATTGATGCCGCGATTCAGAAAAGAATTGTTAAGAGATCAGGGAATTACCATTGGTCAGTTGGATGGCCGTTACAAAGGTGATGAATACGATGATGTGGCAGACAGAGCTACATTAGGCGACCCATCGAGTTATAACATCAGCGGTGCCTACGGTACCATCATCAATCATTATTTGTCAAGTCAATTGAAAGTTGAAATGGATAGACCTTACATTACCTCCAATGGTGAATTAAGTTCCAAATGGCGTTGGAGAGATGTGGCCGATGGGCGCTATTGGGAACCAAGTTACGTTAACGTGGCTAGAAAACTTGGCGATTCCATGAGGAGAAACAAAGACCTGAAAGTGCTTGTGGCTAGCGGTTATTATGATCTGATATGTCCCTTTTTTGATGCAGAATATACTTTTGCACGCAACGGCATTTTGAAAGATCAAGTGACGCTCACCTACTATGAGGCAGGCCATATGATGTACGTTCACGAACCTGATCTAGTAAAACTAGCATCAGATATTCGTAAGTTCTTAACCTCAAAATAGAATTGGAATGAAAAAGGTAGTAATCACAGGGGCAGGTGGAATACTGGGGCAGGCATGCGTTACTGCGTTTCAAAAAAAAGAGTATCAGGTAATCGCCATTCTTTCACCAGGTAAAAAAATTTCTTACGCCACCAATTCTCCTGTTAGTGTTTACAATGCTGATCTGATGAACGAGTCTGATACGCAAAATGTATTAACTCAGGTGATTAACGATCATGAGACAATTGAGACCGCCCTCTTCCTTGTAGGTGGATTTGCCATGGGTACTATTGAAAATACCGATGGATCATTAATTAAGAAAATGATAAGCCTCAATTTTGAAACTGCTTATTACTCAGCAAGAGCAATGTTTACTCAAATGATCAAGCAAAAGAGTGGTGGAAGAATTGCCTTTGTAGGTGCAAGACCTTCTTTAGATGCAAAAGCTGGCAAAGGCGTAGTTGCTTATGCTCTTTCAAAAACACTCATATTCAAACTGGCTGAAATACTCAACGAAGAGGGAAAAGAAAAAAACGTTGTTTCATCTGTTTTTGTGCCAAGTATTATCGACACTCCCGACAACCGCAAGGCAATGCCAAAAGCAAATACAGACTTATGGGTGAAACCTGAAGAGATTGCTGAAATCATTGAATTTGCAACCTCGGAAATGAGCTCAGTGCTTAGAGAGCCGGTTATAAAAGTTTACGGCAAATCTTAGCTATCAATTCGGCTATGGTCTACTTTAAAATCGAACACATCTCTGCGTTGATAATGTCCTGAAGTATCCAAAGTCATGCGCTCTTTAATGGTTTCATCCAGATTCAGTTCATAAGCAATCAATTCTTCTCGGTCGAATACGGGATCAACAAGATATCGACCATTGGGATCTATTACACAACTCCCTCCATTAAGTGTCCATTGGTCAGGATTTGATTTCAAGTAATCAGGTTGTTCCAATGATTTTGGGAAATCAGATGCCTTTAACATTTGTCCGGCTGCCAATACAAAACATCTTCCCTCAAATGCATAATGCCGACTCGCTATCTGATGCATCTCGTGTACCTTGGGCCATAGCGCTATGTGAATATGTTCTCCTGAATCATGCAGCACCTGACGGGTCAAAGGCATCCAATGCTCCCAACAGATGCTCGCTCCAACTCTGCCCACCTCTGTGTCAACTGCTTTTAATCCATTCCCATCCCCTAGCCCATATAGCATTTTTTCAGTGTAGGTGGGCATCAACTTCCTATGGTGATTGAGCAGCTTTCCATACTGATCAATGATTACAAAACTATTGTAAACGGTACCATTGCCAGGCCCTGCCTTCACCTTCTCATTCAATCCAATACAAAGTGTCACTTTATTTGATTTGGCTATGTTACATACCTCCTCAAAATCTTTACTTCTAATGTCAACACTGCTCTCATAAAATTGAAGGTAAGCCTCTTTCATTTCCTTCCCGTCCCACTGCGATACATTCGTGCAGTGATCCAACCAAGAGGGGTATCCCGATAACCATGTCTCACCTACTACCAACAATTTAACGCCCTGCCGTGATGCATCTGCTACAATGGATTTTAGCTTTTGTAAACTTTCAGACAGGTTGAGGTGCACGGAGCTAAACTGTCCAATACCTACTTTCACGATGTTTGCCATGATACTTGAATAAGCTTAATTACATCCTAATACTCTCTCAATCTTTAGGAGTCTATTCAAAACTAAACTAATTTAAGGCTTGTTTAAACCTTTTTCAGATTATTGAATGTTTAGAAGAATTCATCGGGTGTTTACGCACGTGCTTCGATACCTGCAAAGGCGGCTCAACGAAAAGCAATTTCTAATATTCTCCAGTATTCTTGTTGGAGTTTCCAGCGGGCTTGCTGCTGTTATCCTCAAACTTTTTGCGCACAACATCAACTCCATTGTAGCAAAGTATTCCAGCAACTACGAGGATTTCTTTTTGTTCACTTTGTTCCCACTAGTAGGACTCACCATTACTGTTCTCTACATTAGGTATTTCGTCAAGAAGGAGGAGTTCTCAAAGGGAAGTGCAGATATCGTTTATGCTATTGCTAAAAAATCTAGCATACTCCCTAAATCATCAATGTATTCTCATGTGATT
>JBATLM010000051.1:0-3546 GCA_049289315.1 Cyclobacteriaceae bacterium | reverse complement strand
ACAAGAATACTATTCTCCATAGAAGGGGTAGGTACAACAAACGCTTCCACAAACGACCAACGGAAGAGGGTGGCCACCACTACCGCAAAAACGATAGAATCGCGCCATTCAATCAGTTTAGTTTTTTGCTTTTGGGGCTTTTTCTTTTTGAAGAGATTGAGTTTCATGGGCTAAGGGGTTTAAGGCATGAAACGGAAAAATTACGATTGGGTTTCCTTCTTATTATCAGAGCAGTAAATTTCGTCATATCTCTTATCCAATTAGAATGCTCATTCCTGCAACAGATTGTTGTAACAAAGAAATATTTCTCGTCTAAGAATTCAGTTCGACATTGTATTCGTATTATGAATTTCGCTATTTTAGTTCAGCAATAGAAATGCTAAATTTAGAGATACGATGGGTCAGGTCGGAAGACTAACCCCACTAAAAGGGGTTTATCCAAAAAAAAATGAAAATATATTGCAAGTATTGCGAAACAGAAAATTCAATTAATGATATAGTATGTTTAAAGTGCAAAAAAGACTTAAGTAATGCGACCGGCATACCGAGTAAAAAAGAAAATAACAGCGGTTGCAATTGGATGATTGTCCTATTTATAATTGCACTATTTATCATTATTGTCGTTAATAGTGATGATAAATCCAGCACTCAAAATAGCCAAAATCCACAAGTAAATACTCCTGCTTTAAGAGGATCAGATAATATTGGAAAGTGGAAAAAAGCAACTCGCAGTCAGAAATTATCCCTTTGTGAGGCAATGTCAAAATCTTCAAAAGACACCAAACATATAACAGCATTGGATATCCATAATTGCATTGACGAGGCGACCAGAAATCTAGATAGTACAGACGACATGTCAATCGCGGAAGTAGCAGCTGTCTGCGTTACTTTGATGGATAATTAAAGCTCACTACATGACCCGTCCAATTAGAGTGCACTTATGTAGCACGGTCAAGCATTACGGCCTAACCAACACCAAAAAAAGCCAGACCCCTTCGAGCCTGGCTGTTTTTATAACTCATCAATAACTACTATTTCAACTCTTCCCTCTTCTTCTCTATCTCTGCCTTGATCTCCTGAAGTCTTTTCAAGCCTGCGATACCTTGTGCAGTTGGTTTGACATCTGCATTTTGAAATACCAATTGCATGTGCAAGAACTTATCTTGTAACCCCACAATGGTTTCGTTGGGGCGCTCTGTGATACTGCCATAAATAATGTCCGGATTCTCAGGAGCACCTTCGCCTACCATATCTCGCAAGGATGTATACTGCGCCTTTTTCAATTTTTTCTTTCCGTTCAATTGCATCTCCACAGATTCGCGCAATGCTTGTAACTCATGATAAGCTTTATAACACTCCATCGAATAATCATGTTGCGCCTTTAAGTCAGTTGCAGTTATGCTTACACGTGGATCCATTTTTATTTCCAAGGGTTGCTCCATCACCTTGCCATCTACCGTCAAACGAACTGTATATTTTCCAGGCATCACAAAAGGCCCTTGTGGGCCACTGGGTGTATTTTGATACACAGCCGAAATAGAATGTTGCCTGATGGAGCCCGCTGGAGGTGCATAACGCAAATCCCAAATGAAGCGATGGTGCCCTGTGGTTGTTTCAATTTTTTGTGCAGGTCTGAACCAATAAGTGGGATACTGCATAGAAGCAGAGTCCAGCACTTCAGGCTTGTCTTTGCTGGAATATTTACGAACTACCTCTCCACCAGTATTAACGATTTCAAGCGTTACTTCATTGGCATTCTGCTTTATCATGTAATCCAAAATAGCACCATCGGGAGGGTTTTTTCCTGTGGGCTCTTCAGGAGGAATAGGTGTATCCAAAAACATATTGTCGCGCACGCGAATAGTTATTGGCGAACTGAACAAGTAAGCCTTTTCAGCGGCAGCAGCTTTGGCTTGCTCGCGCAAAGGATTGATATTATCCATGATCCAAATGGATCGTCCATGAGTGCCTATTACTAAATCATCTTCATGAATAACCAAATCTCTAATAGATGTAGCCGGCATATTCATGCGCAATGATTGCCAGTTTTCTCCATCATCAATTGAGAAATACACTTCACGTTCTGTTCCGGCAAATAATAAACCTTTTTGTTTGGGATCTTCCCTTACCACATTCACAGGGCCCATCGGGTTCATCCCTTTCACAATCTCTTTCCATGTTGTTCCACCATCGTGTGTGCGGAAGATGTGTGGCTTCATATCGTCTTTGCGAATCGCGTTAATGGCCGCATAGGCAGTGTTCACATCAAAGTGTCCTGCATCCATGATCGATACCTTGTCCCACGATTTCAATGCAGAAGGCGTTACATCCTTCCAGTTCTTTCCACCATCTTTTGTAATGTGTATTAAACCATCATCCGTACCCGCCCAAAGGGTGTTTACATCCAGAGCTGATGCACTTACAGCATAAATTATAGCGCGCTGGCGCATGGTCTCCATCTCTTTGGTTTTAAAATCACCTACGCTTTCAGGTATCTCCGGTTGCTTGCGCGTAAGGTCAGGGCTAATGATTTCCCATTGCTGGCCTCCATTCATCGTCTTCCACAATACGTTGGTACCCAACAGCAACATGTTGGGGTCAGCAGGATGAAACAACAAAGGCAGGGTGCGCAACATTCTATATTTACCCGAGCGCAATGCCTCAGGCGCTACGTTTTGAGATTGCCCTGTTTTTTTATTGAATCTCATCACCCGACCGCCATATATGATGTCCGGGTTTTTAGGATCGGGCGCAATGGTAGCATACTCATCATTACCAATACCCATCCAATCGCGCATAGATATTTGTCCACCATCACCACGACTGGCTGTACCAATGGCTCCACTTTCTTGCTGACCACCATACACCCAATATGGAAATTGGCTATCCGTAGCCACGTGATACATTTGCGAGGTAGGTTGATTCAACCAGCTGCTCCAGGTCTTACCTCCATTTACACTGATGGTTGCTCCCTGATCCACAGCAAAGAACATAATATCCGGATGCTCTGGGTTGATCCACAGTCTGTGATAGTCATCACCACCAGGTGCACCTTTGAATGACCACCACGTCTTACCTCCGTCAGTTGATTTGTAGGCAGCAACGTTTGCCGCAAATACCGTATTCTCATCTTTCGGGTGTACGCGTATTTCACCAAAGTCACCGCCTCTTCCCCACAATCTTCTGTCTGTTTGAATTAATGTCCAGCTCTCGCCAGCATCATCACTTCTATAAATTCCTCCGTTTACTTTTGCATCCACGGTTGCAAACAATCTTTTAGGATTGCTTTGTGAAATACTAAATCCAACTCTACCTAAACCTTGCTCAGCGCCTGGTAAGCCTGTGGTCAACTGACGCCATGTCGAACCACCGTCTGTTGATTTATACAATCCACTATTGGGTCCGGTGAAAGCTGCATTTTCCCATGGTCCTTCCAGGTGCTCCCACATATTGGCATATAATATTTGTGGATTGGTGGGATCAAATTCTATCTGAATCGAACCCGTATTGCGATTGATATAGAAAACCTTCTCCCAGTTTTTACCG
>JBATLM010000050.1:0-2234 GCA_049289315.1 Cyclobacteriaceae bacterium | reverse complement strand
ATATGGAACCCATGCGGCCATGTATGCCCATGCCAGTGTTGGCTTGATCCATGTGAGGCCTATACTTGATTTGCGTAAGCAGGAGGACATTGAGAAAATGAAGGGTATTGCTAACGATACCTTCGAATTGGTGGTGAAATATGGTGGTTCCTGGAGCGGAGAGCATGGTGATGGGATGGTGCGCAGCCCATTCAATAAGCGCTTTTTTGGCGATCAGTTGTATAATGCTTTCAGAGAGGTAAAGAAGCTCTTTGACCCAGACAATCTGATGAACCCCGGTAAGGTGGTGGAGGCAGAACCAATGGATGTCAATTTGAAGTACGGTGCCGTGTACAAAGATCAGGAGGTAGCCAGTCAGTTTCATTACAAAGCAGAAGGTAACTTCTCGGAGTCGGTGCACATGTGTACGGGTGTTGGCGAGTGCAGAAAAACAATTGGCGGCACAATGTGTCCGAGCTTTAAAGCAACAAGAGATGAAGAGCACTCAACGCGGGGCAGGGCCAATGCACTTCGAATGGCTATGTCCAATCAGTTGGATGATTTGGGATTGGCAAGTCCTCGTTTGCATAAAGCACTTGATCTGTGTCTTTCATGTAAGGCGTGTAAATCAGAATGCCCCAGTAATGTAGACATGGCAAAAATGAAGAGCGATGTATTGCAGTTGTACTATGATAAACATGGTGCAAAGTTGCGGGACAAAATGATTCGCGATTCCGCGAAAGCGTCCTCTCAATTTTCAGGAATGTTATCGGGTATTGTCAATACGGTTCAACACTCTTCATTGTTCAAATCGGTATTGGATAGTGTATCTGGTTTTGACAAAAGAAGAACACTACCAGACTATGCTCCGGAGCCATTTTATAAATGGTTTGCTCAGCACGGAAAGAACCAACCTAAACAGGATAAGCAAGTGGTATTGTTTGCTGATACCTATCTCAATTTTCATGAACCCAACATAGGCGTTTCGGCTTTTCAATTGCTAAGTGCCTGTGGGTATGAAGTAATCCTGGCCAATGTAGGCTGTTGCCAACGTCCTAAAATCTCTCATGGGTTCTTAAGAGATGCCAAGAAGGAGGGGCAAAAAACAATAGATAACCTTAAAGTGTACTTAAGTAAAGGAATGAATGTAGTGGTGTGTGAACCAAGTTGTGCTTCTGCCTTGAATGAAGACCTTCCGGATTTGGTTGATGCATCGGACTTGAGTGATCAGTTGAAGAGTCAGGTAATGATGATTGACGTGTTTCTTAACAACGAAATAGCGGCTGGGAGAATAAACGCAAAACTGCAACTGAAGGAAGGAGATATTTCTATCCATGGCCACTGTCACCAGAAGGCATTATATGGAACAGCTACTATGAAAAACTGTATTGCATCGAACGGAAATACTGTAGAAGAAATTCCATCCGGATGCTGTGGTATGGCAGGGTCCTTTGGTTATGAAAAAGAACATTATGAGTTGTCAGAAAAAATAGGGGAGAGCATACTCTTTCCGAAAGTGCGTGCACTTAAGGAGGGTACGACTGTAGTCGCCAATGGTTTTAGTTGTCGCCATCAGATTGAACATTTTACAGGAGTGAAACCGAAACATTGGGTGGAGGTGGTGAGGCCTGCTTGATTCTTGATATTGGACTTGATGATGGTCTCTGGATTCTTGATTTTAAATTATGAATATGAACTTAGAATTGACAGTTGACAAAAGGCAGTTGACAAAGTGCGATTGTCAATTATCAACTGTAAACTGATGGAGCTAACAACCCTCGCCTTTCTCGCTCTTCTTCCCATCCTCGTAGCGGGGGTGATGCTGGTGGGGTTTAGATTACCTGCGCGTGTTGCGATGCCCGTTGCATTTGTTTTGGCTGCTACCATTGCTTATACCGTTTGGGGACTTTCATGGGTTACATTGCTAGCTTCCTGTATTCAAAGTTTGTTTATCACCTTTGATATATTGTACATCATTTTTTCGGCCATCCTGTTGCTCAACCTGCTAAAGTATTCAGGGGCTATTCAGGTGATCAGAGAAGGTTTTGCAGACATTAGTGCTGACAGAAGAATACAGGTGGTGATCATTGCCTGGTTGTTTGGTTCGTTTATAGAGGGAGCTTCTGGGTTTGGTACACCAGCCGCCATTGTAGCGCCATTACTGTTAGCACTTGGGTTTCCTGCCATGGCTGCTGTGATGTTAGGGATGATGGTTCAGAGCACGGCTGTTACTTTTGGTGCAGTAGGTACACCAC
>JBATLM010000049.1:0-1646 GCA_049289315.1 Cyclobacteriaceae bacterium | reverse complement strand
TATCCATGACGTACATCTCCAAAATTCCAGAACCCATACCAATGGCGCTGCTCAACTTCTAACTGATAGTATTGAAAAGCATTTTCAAGTTGATCTTCAATCCAACGTTTTCCTTTTGTGCTTGTATCTGGCAAGCTCCATACTCCAAAAACTGGAATATTGTGAATATATTCAGGGGAAGCTGTTAACAAAGCCGGGTGATTCCCTTGTTGTACAATTTTATTCAAGGTTTCATATGAAGGAACATTATCAGAAGCAAACAGCATTATTTCACTTGTCCGTCCAACTCCCATTGGTGTGCTAAAACCAGGCTGAACATCTTCATAACTGGCTTCAAGTGTATGTCCCCATGCAAGTGTGTCGTAATGTCTCATATCCATTGCTTCTGCCTCTGGTGACCAAAACCATGCTTTCAGTTGAGCTTTATCTGTTTTAACATTGCTGATTTCCAAGGCAGATGGAAATGATTGCCAGAAATCACGAACACAGATAGCAAGTCCACCTGATACATCACCGACAAAAGCCATTCCTTCTGAACGTTTTCCATAACCGGCACCAATCCAGGTACTTTCATCGTTCGTTCTTTTTTGAATGCGAAAGCCATCGGCATTTAATTGCTCCAGCTTAAAATCGTTCCATGTAGCCCAATGATCAATTAGATATTGTTGTTGCTCAGAGAAAGTTTCGCGCTCAGCAATGCGCTCACCTATAAGCTGTTTTGCATACAAATCTTCTTTAAAATCAAGTGGTCTCCGTCCGTTGAGTGGTTCGCATGGTTCATCCCACAGCCTGCCATTTTCTCCTGAAAAACGAATGTGACGATTGTACAACTGTTCATCTAATGGTACATCAAAAACAATTCCCAATCCACGAATAAAGTCTTTTTGCTGATCGCCATCATATATGAATGTATGTACAATGCGCACTGATTGCTGTCCAGCATATAAATAAAGTCTAACAATAAAAGGCAACAAACTTCGATTTCCAGATTCTGAAACATTCATGCCTTCAATTTTTATTACTGCTCTTATAGGACCACTTTGCTCAACAGTAACTTTTTCAATATTGCCAATAAACTTTTCTTTAGAAGGTTGTGAACCAACCTCCTTGTTTGGTCCATTCTGTAGAATACAAATCAATCTTCCGTCAGAAGAAATTAACTTCCCATTTAGTTTAAGTGAGTGAATGAGCTGTTTGCCACTTTTAGGAATCTCACATTGTAAAATGCCGGTATTTACAAACACATAATCATCGGTTTCAGTTACGTTTACTTGGGTAACAGACTGAATAACTTTGGCTTTATTTAAAGGTTTAAGTTGAAAAGAAGTGCCGGAATTAGAATCGACTACCGTGCTCAAGCCCACCCATTTTAAAGAACCATCGGGCCAATAAGCCAATGGCCAATACTGTGTTGGCATATTCTCACCATGATCATTTGTTAATTTATAACTGCTTGATGGATCAATCTTGCCTTCAGGGAGTGGAACACCCCAGCTTACTCCTGTTGATAGTGCTGGCGGGTTTCCACCAAGCCATGATAGCTTTATTGGATCAACATCTTGTGCAAAAATTAAATTTTGTAAAATAATTAAAATGATTAACCCCCATGGAGCAATCATTCGATATTCATTGTCATAAAAATAATA
>JBATLM010000048.1:0-5904 GCA_049289315.1 Cyclobacteriaceae bacterium | reverse complement strand
GATTAATGATGTGCCTATCTGCTCTAATGGAATAGTCGGGATAAGTAAGGCAGAGGAAGTGCCTGAATGGAAACCTCAAACTGTTAGCGTGAAGCTGCAAAGCAATATTGCTCATGTGGTAATTCATATTTCCAATTTTCAGGATACGCGTGGCGGAGCTACACAGGTTATTAAGGTATCAAAAGGTACAACATTAATCAGTGCTGAAGCGCGCGATAATGTTACGGGATCAATAATGTTTTTGGTTTTTCTTGCCGTTGGTGTAGTAGGCGTAATTATATATTATCTATCAAGACAACCGAATGTTATATATTTCTCCATGGCGTCCATCGCATTTGCAATTAGGTTCCTTTTTTCTGATATGTATTTGTATTATGATTTATTGCCAATTGATGTTCCTTGGCACCTTGCGGTTAGGATTGAATATGCGACCATCCCGTTTATTGTAGGATGGAGCACTCTTTTTGTTTCTGGTCAGTATCCCAATGAATTTAAAAAACCAGTCAGAATGTTTTTTGTTTTGACGAGCATCCTCTATTTAGTGTTAACAACGTTGGTTGGATTTGAATTTATTTCGCAACTGCTCTTGTTTAGCCAAGTTACTACTTTGGCCTTTTTGGTTTACGCTATAATAGCCATCACAAATGCTATACTCGACAATAGAGTGGGTGCTTGGACTTCCGCGATCGGCCTTGCAATATGTGTATTGGTAGGATTTTATAACATTGCTATTTTACTTTCTGGTGGAGAAATTAATAGACTAATTATTTATGGGGGCTATGCAATCGCTTTGATCTTAAATGCATTGTCACTTTTGTACCGGACAGATGATCAGATAGCCAAAGAGAGCCGTAACAGACTGAATTATTCTGATTTTTATTCTGATTCTGACAAGTAGGCGACATTTTTTAACACCTAAGTGAACATCCGAATGCTTAATTTTTGCGTTAGTATTACTACTATTACTTTGAGTTAAAACAATTGAGTTATGAATAAATCATGGGCCGGCTTCAGTTTTGCAGCGATTGTTATATTTCTTATCAGTTGCGGTGGCAAGGCGACTACAAACTATGAACCTACTGAAAGCGATGAACAGCAGGACAGTGATGTGCGCAAGATTGAATTGGTCGCTCCGAAAGGAAAAGCTATTGCGGCTTTCGCGGAAGGTTGCTTTTGGTGTTCTGAACACATATTTGAAGCAGTAATTGGTGTGGACTCAGCGGTGTCAGGATATGCAGGTGGCAAGACCAAGAACCCCACTTATGCCTTGGTTAACACAGAAACAACTGGCCATGCAGAAACGGTGTTGGTTTATTACGATCCTTCCATTGTGAGTTATGAAGAATTGACAAGAGTATTTTTCACCTCTCATGATCCTACTACAAAAGACAGGCAAGGCCCGGACAGAGGATCTTCGTACAGATCGATTTTGTTTTATATGTCGCCAGCTGAATTGGATGTTGCCGAAAAGGCAAGGAAAACCTTTGATGATTCAGGAATGTTCAACAATAAAATTGTAAGTGAAATTATGCCACTCAAAGAATTTTACCGGGCAGAAGGGTACCACCAGGATTATATTGAGCATAACCCAGGTAGTCCTTATGTAATTGGTGTTTCAATACCCCGATACGAATTGTTCAAGAAAACGTATAAGGGAAAATTGAAGTAGACTATTTCCTGTAATCTAATGCCGGCTTTCTATTGCCCAACAACGCTTCGTACTTGAAATCAGGGCCACGTCTTTCATTGAATTCTTTTCTGGCTTCTTCAAGCATCTTTGGGTTGCTCATTAGATCGATTGCGGTAAGCGCCATGGTTTTGGCGGCTACCATCATGCCCTTGTAACCAATTGGAGTTCCCCCAGAAGCTACAGCTTGCCAGCTATGAGCGGGAGTTCCAGGTACCCATGTAGCTGCGCGCATAGCAACAAGGGGTACATTCCAACTAACATCACCTGTATCTGCAGAAGCTTTTCCATCCTCTTGTTCCATGGGTTGTACTTTGCCTGCTTCGGCAATAGCGGGTGGTGTCCCGGGTAATGTCTTTTGTAATTTCTCAGCAAAAGCTACGTCTTCTGCTGAATAGTTTACTCCGCCTACCTTAGTAAGGTTCGCATGCATGATTTTAGAAAGGGATTCACTAGGCAACCTGTCGTAAGTACCTCCGATGATTTCAAATTCCATTTCTGTTTCTGTACCTATAGCGGCACCCTCTGCACACTTTATCACACGGTTCCACATAGCGCGAACTTCTTCTCGGTTTTGATGACGAATGACATAATATACCTCCGCGTTGGCGGGTACAATGTTAGGAGCATCTCCTCCCTTGGTGATGGAATAATGAATACGGCTTCCTTCGGTAGTATGTTCACGCATCATGTTCACCATATCGTTCATGGCCTCTACACCGTCCAACGCGGAGCGCCCACGTTCAGGCGCAGCGGCAGCATGGGAAGACACGCCTTTGAATCTGAATTTACCAGAAATAGTTGCCAGATTGGTGCTTGGATTACAAGCATTGGCATCACCTGCATGCCAACTTACGATAGCATCTACGTCATTGAACAAACCTTCTCTCACCATGTATACTTTTCCTGACCCACCTTCTTCAGCGGGAGTACCATAAAAGCGAATGGTACCTGATTTCTTATTGGTTACCAGCCATTCTTTTACTCCAATAACGGCAGCCACTGATCCTGTTCCGAATAAATGATGACCGCAAGCTTGGCCGGGCGCACCAGCTACACGAGGCTGCTTGACAGGCACTGCCTCTTGCGACATACCAGGCAGCGCATCAAATTCTCCCAGAATACCAATAACTGGTTTGCCAGTGCCGTAGGTAGCGGTGAAGGCTGTAGGTATTCCGGCTACGCCACTTTCAATTTTAAACCCTGCTTTTTCTAATTCACCTTTCAGTAGTGCTGAACTCTTTTCTTCCAGGTAGCCCAACTCAGGGTTTTCCCATATCTGTTTGGCCACTTTCGTGAATTCACCGGCTTGAGCCTCGAGAGACTGAATCACCTTGTCTTTGTCTTTTTGGGCAAATGCAACCAGGTTAAGTGTAAGTAGTAGGGTAAGAAGTGTAGTTATGCTTTTCATCATCAAGGGTTATCGTGTTAGTTATTTTGTTTTTCTTATATCCAATGGAGGAGGAATGTCGCCCACCAAAGATTCATACTTGAAGTTGGCTCCACGCTTTTCGGAAAATTCCTTTTTGGAGGTCTCCAACAGCGTACTGTCGGTAAACAAATCCATAGCAGTCAGCGTAAGTGTTTTGGCAGCTACCATCATTCCTTTATGACCAATAGTGGAGCCTGTGCAAGCTACGGCCTGCCAGCTATGCCCAGGAGTGCCGGGCACGTAGGTAGCAGCGGTCATTCCTCCTGTAGGCACCACCCAACTTACATCACCAGTATCCGCTGATGCATTCGTGTGGCTGTAGCCATAAGGCTGAACTTGTGCAGCGCTTGATATGGGAACACCCCTGGTTCCAAAGGATAATCGAAGCTTCTCTGCGAATTCTGTTTCTGCCGCATCGTATGTTACACCTCCAACCATTTCCAGGTTCTTGTGCATGGCCATGGAGATGGCTTCGTTTGGTAGTCGATCAAACGTTCCTCCTTGCACCTCAACTTCTACTTTTGTTTCTGTGCCGCGAGCAGCTCCTTCGGCACATTTAACAACACGGTCCCAAATACTGCGCGCTTCCTCACGGTTTCGGTGGCGCACCAAGTATTCTACTTCTGCATAGGCGGGAACAACATTGGAGGCTTCGCCTCCTTTGAGTATTACATAATGAATTCGAGTTGCTTCTGTAGTATGTTCGCGCATCAGGTTGACCATGCTGTTCATGGCTTCTACACCATCAAGAGCCGACCGGCCGCGTTCCGGGGCAGCCGCAGCATGCGCAGCTACACCACTGAATTTAAATACACCAGATTTGGTGGCAAGATTGGTATTTGGGCCAGCATTATTTTTGTCTCCAGCATGCCAGGTAATCACGGCATCTACATCATCAAAAAGACCAGCTCGCACCATAAATACTTTTGCATCACCAGCTTCTTCAGCCGGAGTGCCATAGTACCGTACTGTACCTGACATTTTGTTTTTAACTAACCATTCCTTGACTTCGATAGCGGCAGCCATAGAGCCTGTACCAAACAAGTTGTGGCCACAACCATGCCCGGGTGCGCCATCCACTTTAATTTTCCGCTCGGGAGCAAAAGCTTCTTGTGATAATCCAGGAAGTGCATCAAACTCGCCCAGTATTCCAATTATTGGTTGACCAGATCCATAGCTGGACACAAAAGCAGTTGGTATTCCCGCAACACCTTTTTCTACTTTGAATCCAGCTTTGGACAGCTCACTTTGCAGAAGTGCTGAACTCTTGTCTTCCTGATAACCAAGCTCTGCATACTCCCATATCTGCTGTGCGATATTGGAATAGTGGTCGCGTTTACCATTCAAGGATTGAATTATCTTTTCCTTGTCTTTTTGAGCCCATAGCATAGATGGGATAAATAAAAGCAAAAGTATGACATGCTTTGTTCTCATAATCTATTCGGGTTAGGTGTTGAAGATATTCAAAAAGAGAGGGATAAAAAAAGTGAATTATATAGGAGGCATTGTATTCTTAATTGTAATGGTGAAAATTATCCATACAATTGGCTAAATTGAATTTGACCTTTACGCTATGAAAGACATTGCTTCGTTTGTTTCATCTCTTAAGAATGCGATAAAAGGTGAGGTATTAAACGATGCCTATTCATTGGGCATGTATGCTACCGATGCCAGTATCTATCAGGTGAAGCCTGTGGTGGTTGTAATTCCTCAGGATGAAAGTGACGTAAAAAAAGCAGTAGCATTGGCCAATGAGCATAAGGTATCTATTCTTCCCAGAGGAGGTGGCACGAGCTTGGCTGGTCAAAGTGTGGGTAAGTCTATGGTGTTGGATTTTTCCAAGCACATCAACAAAGTATTAGAGATCAACGCGGAAGAAAAATGGGTTCGTGTACAGCCTGGTAAAGTAAGAGATGAATTGAATGCAGAACTGGCTCAATACAATTTACATTTTGCTCCCGATCCGGCAACTACCAGTCGCGCCAATGTAGGGGGCATGGTAGGCAATAACTCTTCTGGGATGAAGAGTATTCTTTATGGGAAAACAGTGGATCATGTTTTGGAAGCCAGAGTAATCCTGGCAGATGGCACCGAATGCCATTTCAAGGAACAATCCGCCAGTCAGTATGAGGAGAAAATAAAGGCAGGAAATAGAGAAGGTGAGTTGTATTCGCAATTCAAAGAAATTGTGAAGGAAAATGCGGAAGAAGTGAAAAAACGTTTCCCCAAGGTGATGCGCAGGGTGGGAGGCTACAACCTGGATGAATTTGTTGGCAAAGAAAACTGGAATCTTGCCAAGCTGGTGACGGGCAGTGAAGGCACATTGGCAGTGACAGTAGAACTCAAGCTAAATCTTGAGCCGCTACCCAAACACAAAACGGTTTGTGCGCTTCATTTCAATTCTTTTTTAGATGCTATTGGTACAGTCAGCGATATCCTGAAATATGAACCGGCAGCGGTGGAGATCATCGATGAGACTGTCATCAAGCTGAGTCGTGAGAATCTTACCACTAAAAAATACTGTCACTTTATCAATGGCGATCCTGGTGCGATCCTTTTGGTAGAGTTTTACGATGAAGACAAAGACAGGGTACTACAACGCACCCAACGGATGGCCGATGACCTCAAACAACAAGGAAAAGGTTATGCGTATCCCATTTATGAACAAGGTAGGGAGTATGATGAGGTGTTGTTAGTACGCAAAAAAGGATTGGGATTGATGATGGGTATGACCGGAGGCCCAAAACCTTTGGCCTTTATAGAAGATGCAGCCGTGCCTGTTGAG
>JBATLM010000047.1:0-8322 GCA_049289315.1 Cyclobacteriaceae bacterium | reverse complement strand
CTACACTATGGTTATCGCTAGGGATGGTATCAACAGGTGTGGTGCAAATAATTAAAATGGAAGAAGAGGTGGAGTTGATTATCAATAAACTCGGCTATCCTGTCTATTTCCTGACGCTGTTAGGTGTATGGAAATTGTTGGGAGTGGTAGCAGTGCTTGTTCCTAAGTTTCCTTTGGTAAAAGAATGGGCATACGCTGGTTTTTTCTTTGCCATGTCGGGAGCCGTCTTTTCTCATATGGCTGTAGGGAGCGGAGCTGTTGATTATTTTGGCCCTGTATTATTAATTGTTTTGACAGTTGTATCTTGGTATTTTAGACCTGCAGATAGAAGAGTCGCTGCTGTTCAACAATAGGATTATGATTTCCAGTGTAGAATTTTTTTTTAATAAAGCGAGTAAATGGCAGAAGGAATACGCTCAATTGCGATCGATCCTCCTTTCGTGTGGGTTGACAGAAGAATTGAAGTGGGGTAAACCCTGCTATACAATTGATGGCAATAATGTTGTTTTGATTCATGGATTCAAGGAATACTGTGCGCTGCTGTTTCACAAAGGAGTCTTGTTAAAAGACACTGATAATATCCTCATTCAGCAAACAGAGAATGTACAGTCTGCCCGTCAGATTAGATTTACCCATGTAAAAGAAATCGTCAAGAAGAAAGCCGTATTGAAAGCCTATGTATATGAAGCCATTGAAGTAGAGAAATCCGGATTGAAAGTAAAAATGAAAAAGACAACTGAATTCCCTATGCCCCTTGAATTCAAAGAGGCATTGAAAGATCCTGAATTGAAAGCTGCCTTCAAGGCGTTGACTCCGGGAAGGCAACGGGGATATCTGCTTTATTTTTCTCAAGCCAAACAATCCAAAACGCGCATAGCAAGAATAGAAAAAAGCATATCGGATATTTTTGAAGGAAAGGGTTATAACGAAAGGTAAACGTTAAAGAAGATGACTAAAGGTTTGTCGGCTAAGGAACAGCAAGAATTGTTAAGTGTGTTAAAAGCCCGGTTTGAAAAAAACATGAGCCGCCATAAAGGTATTGATTGGATCAAAGTGGAGAAGAAGTTAAAATCCAACCCTGACAAACTTTGGTCGTTGAGTGAAATGGAAGCAACGGGTGGTGAACCGGATGTAGTGGGGTACGAAAAAAAGAAAGGTCAATTTCTGTTTTATGATTGTTCAGCAGAAACCCCTAAAGAGCGCAGAAGTATTTGCTACGATAGGGAAGGGTTGGAGTCCCGTAAAGAACATAGACCTAAAAATAGTGCTGTAGATATGGCGGTTGATATGGGTATAGAGCTGCTAACGGAAGAGCAATACCGAGCGTTGCAGCAATTAGGTATCTTTGATACTAAGACTTCGAGTTGGTTACATACTCCGGATGTCATTCGACAGCATGGAGGAGCCCTCTTTGGTGATTTCCGTTATGGCCAAACGTTTGTATATCACAACGGTGCCCAATCGTACTATGCGGTAAGGGGTTTTCGAGGAGTTCTTAGGGTGTAGGATCGCAATGACGTTTAGGTTTTTGAGATATGCCTACAAAAAAAATGGCCTCCGATATCAGAGGCCATTCTTAATTGACAATCAACAAACTTTTACTTCAAATCAAAACGGTCAAGGTTCATCACCTTATCCCAAGCCGACACAAAGTCTTTAACAAATTTGTCCTTACTATCTGCGCAAGCATATACTTCAGCCATTGCACGCAGTTCTGTATTCGAACCGAATATAAGATCGGCACGCGTTCCTGTCCACCGTACAGTACCTGTTTTGCGGTCACGACCTTCAAATACATTTTGTGCATCGGAAGTAGCTGCCCAAGTGGTGCTCATGTCCAATAGATTTACAAAGAAATCATTGGTAAGTGCCTCAGGAGATGAAGTAAACACTCCATGTGGAGAATGATCGAAGTTAGTATTCAACACACGCATACCACCCACTAGCACCGTCATCTCAGGTACTGTTAATGTTAACAGTTGCGCTTTGTCTACCAGCATCTCTTCCGCGGAAGCTTTGTGCTTAGGAGCATAGTAGTTACGGAATCCGTCAGCAGCAGGCTCCAATGCGGCAAATGATTCTACGTCTGTTTGTTTTTGAGTAGCATCGGTACGACCAGGAGTGAAAGGAACCTTGATGGCCTTTCCCGCATTTTTGGCTGCCTGCTCAATTCCTGCACATCCACCCAATACAATCAGGTCAGCAAGAGATACTTTCTTACTGAATCCTTTTTGAATTTTTGTAAGCGCTTTTAACACTTTCGCCAATTGGTCTGGGTTGTTTGCTTTCCAACTCTTCTGAGGTTCCAAACGGATACGTGCTCCATTAGCACCACCACGTTTGTCAGAACCACGGAAGGTAGATGCAGATGCCCAGGCAGTAGATACCAATTCGGAAACGGATAGTCCGGATGCCAATATTTTTTTCTTCAGCGCTGCAATGTCTTTTTCGTTCATAGGCTTACCAGTTGCCGCTGGAATCGGATCTTGCCAGATCAATTCTTTGGCAGGTACCTCATCTCCTAAGTAAAGAGCAATTGGTCCCATGTCTCGGTGTGTTAACTTGAACCACGCTTTGGCAAACGCATCAGCAAATTTCTTAGGGTTCTTGTGAAACGCTTTAGAAATAGTGGCGTATATAGGATCCATCTTCAACGCCATGTCAGCCGTAGTCATCATGAGCGCTTGTGTTTTGGAAGCATCACCCGCTCTTGGTGCCTGCTTAGCTTTGGAGGCTGCTGCTGGTGTCCACTGTTTTGCACCTGCCGGACTCTTGGTCAATTCCCAATCGTAGCCAAGCAATACACTAAAGTATTCATTATCCCATCTGGTAGGATGTGGCGTCCATGCACCTTCAAGCCCACTACCAATTGTATCATCTCCTTTGCCGCTGCCAAATGTATTTTTCCAACCCAAACTCTGTTCTTCGATTCCCGCACCTGCAGGCTCTCTTCCTACGTATTTGGCAGGATCAGCAGCACCGTGTGCTTTTCCGAAGGTGTGCCCACCTGCAACCAACGCTACCGTCTCTTCATCGTTCATGGCCATACGACCAAAGGTTTCACGAATGTCAATGGCTGATTTTAATGGATCAGGATTGCCGTTAGGACCTTCCGGGTTGACATATATCAATCCCATTTGCACTGCTCCTAATGGATTTTCCAATTCGCGGTCACCGGTATATCTTTTATCTCCCAACCACTCCGTTTCAGCACCCCAGTAAATGTCTTGTTCAGGTTCCCATACATCCTCACGTCCACCAGCAAAACCAGCTGTTTTGAAACCCATGGATTCAAGCGCCACATTACCAGCAAGAACCATCAAGTCGGCCCAGGAAATTTTCTTACCATACTTTTGTTTGATAGGCCATAACAATAAGCGGGCTCTATCCAAAAGCACATTATCAGGCCAGCTGTTGAGAGGGGCAAAACGCTGGCTACCGGAACCTGCACCACCCCGACCATCTTGAATACGATAGGTTCCAGCCGAATGCCATGCCATTCTGATCATAAACGGACCGTAATGCCCGTAATCTGCTGGCCACCAATCTTGCGAGTCGGTCATCAAATGGGTCAAGTCTTTTTTAATCGCTTTTAAATTAAGCTTGTTGAATTCTTTCGCATAGTTAAAATTTTTGCCCATTGGATTGGACATGGGGGCATGCTGACGAAGAATGTTAAGGTTCAACATGTTGGGCCACCATTCCCTGTTAGAGGCACCAGCCCCTGCTGTGTATTTCATTTCTCCACCATGGAACGGACACTTGCCCTCACTCTTATTATGATCTGCCATTGTATTAATTGATTAGGGTAATTGATTTAATTTTTATGATACTATACTTACTAGTTAACGATAGTGAATCGGGATAGCAATGACTTTAGTCATCATCCAGGCAAGATTACAATTGAATAAATGATAAATCAAATTGATTATATTTATGATTATATAGTTTATATCTATGACCTTAACCCAACTTGAATACATTGTAGCACTGGATACCTACCGGCATTTTGTACTGGCTTCTGAAAAATGTTTTGTCACACAGCCTACCCTCAGTATGCAGATTCAAAAGCTGGAAGAAGAACTGGGGGTAAAAATATTCGACCGCACTAAGCAGCCTGTTATCCCCACTGAAATTGGGGTCAGTATTATCGCACAGGCCCGGGTATCGCTCAGAGAAGCGGATATGATCAAACAACTCATCAGCGACCAAAAAGATGCACTCTCTGGTGAGTTAAGGATAGGCATCATCCCCACTTTGGCGCCTTATCTGCTTCCACCACTATATAAATACATGACGGAAAAGTATCCGCAGTTGAAATTGGTCATAAAAGAGACCATTACAGAAGAGGTCATTGATGAGTTGAAAAACAGTCGGTTAGACTGCGGCATTGTGGTAACTCCTTTAAAGGACAAGGCCATCAGAGAGGATGTTTTATTCTATGAAGAACTCTTCGTTTACGTATCCAGGAAGAATGCATTGTTTGGTAAGAAGTATGTGCTGGCAGGAGAAATCGATCCCAATCAACTCTGGCTGTTGGAAGAGGGGCATTGTTTTCGATCGCAAATCTTAAATTTATGTGAGCTGAGAAAGAGCAGTGATTTCAATTTCCAATACGAGACGGGTAATATAGAAACCTTAAAGCGTATGGTAGATAAAAGTGATGGCATTACTATCTTACCAGAACTGGCAGTGATGGAATTGAATAAAAGTCAACAGAAATTGATAAAGCGTTTGAAGGAACCCAGGCCGGCCCGTGAAGTAAGTTTGGTGATTCACAGGGATCACATCAAGACAAAACTCATCAAGACGTTGAAAGATGAGATTCTAAACATTGTTCCTGCGTCCATGCAAAAGCTAAAGGATAAAAAAATAGTAGAGATCAATTATTAAGTAGGATCTTGCACGTCATTACCTTCCTGTGGCAGACAGGTGACTGAAGGATGGGAATGTGAAATGGGCGAAGTAATCTCAAAGCCCAGTGGGCGTCATCCTTTTACGAGATTGCTTCGGCAGGCCTACACACCTTCTCGCCATGCCTCGTAATGACGTGTAAAATTAAATTGCAGCATAAACCTCAAATCTTACCCGTCATTACGAGCTGAAGCGTTGGCATGCGAAATGGAGCGAAGTAATCCCGTGGTACGAAGCCTCATCATCAGTCATGGAGATTGCTTCTCCCGAGACTTCAGGATCGCAATGACGTGTACCACCGTGAGCATTTGCAATAGTATGATTAAGTCAAAAAAAAGAACCGCTTTTCTGAGCGTAAGCGAAGAATCTCTCCACGATGGAAGACTTTCTCCAGGGGATGCTTCGCTTTCGCTCAGCATGACGATACCTTTTTTGACTTCATCCTCAATCCAAGAGTCTACTTCTCCAACCAGTACTTACCTAAATGACTATTTCTTCTCGGAATTAATATCCATTCCTTCGCTCTTCCATCAATGAACCGCATGCCCTCCTTGGTATAGATCGCATCTTCTTCCATGGATACACTGAGCTTATTGTTGCCAAACTCAGCAACAGGTACTTGCGCGTTGAGTTCAATAGAGTAAGCAGTGTTCTCATACAGTGGCCATTCTCCTTCGCCTTTTACAAACTCCTGCTTTTCTACATACGCGGTGGTAGGACCTGCACCATGTCCATGGTATCCGATAGGATGTGAATAAAGTGTACCGTCAATACCTTCCGCCTTCATGATCTTCAGTGCTTCCAATACCATGTCGTTACCGGTTTTGCCGGTGGCAAAGGTAGAGACCTGTATGTCTTGTAAGCGATTACTAACTGCCAGTGCTTTCTTTAGATAATCAGGTACATCAGTTTCTCCTGGGCGCAATACATATGCGTTCTCCTGTGTATCCGTATTCAATCTCAAATAAGTAATTCCGAAATCGCACCACAGCATATCACCATGTTGAATGACCTCTTCATTGTTGCTGTAACTCTCGATGATGTTTTTCTCTTTGTTGTACCTTTGTATGCTTACAGAAGGGAAGAACCAGGTGGTCATTTTTAGTTCACGAATACGTTCGCGCATCCACCAACGTACGTCTGTTACTGTAGTGGCACCGGGAGTAATCACTTCCTGTGAAAATGCCTCTGCGATAATAGTGTGCGCGATGTTGCCTGCGGTTTCATACAACGCAATTTCACGTTCTGTTCTTGTTTCCAACCAACGTACGGCCAATCCACCACCTTCAACAATGCGGCTTTGGTATTTTTTAGGCAAGCGTTGCATCAAGTTGCGGTACTCCGTGGTGGACAATCCATCCGCATGCTTGAAGTCCTCTGAAATATTAAGCGAGATTTTCTTGGGATCTTTTGTGCCAATGAAAGTAATCAATGCATTCCATTGATCATCCTCATACCACTTGGGTGGATTCTCTTTGGGAGTCCAGGCACTGGTATAGCCCGGCATACCATGTTTTTGTATGTAATAACGCTCCACCGGTTTTCCGGGAGCAGGTTGATAAAAAGCAATGATGGTTCTGCGTCTGGCCGTGATCCAGGTAGAGGGTCGCATGGACCAGAATACCGGATCTTCATTGTATTCTCTGTTGATGACCAACCACATGTCAATCCCTTGTTGCTCCATTAATTTTGGTAGCAGGTTGGTGAGGCGGTCTTCAAGGATTTCATCCATCACCGCTGCACGTTCTTTCAGTGAAAGGAGTTGCGGCATTTCTTGCTGACCAAAGACAGCCAGTGTACTAAAGAATAATAGGAGATAGGTTAAGCTCTGTTTCGACATAAGTATAGATTTTTTTAAATGTCCGAAAATGCCACAGGGTCTGCAATAGAAGTTTATACCAGCGGGTGTACTGTCAAAAAAAAGTAAAGGATCGCTTTTCTGAGGGAGGAACGACCGCCTGCCTGCCGCAGGCAGGAAGAATCTCTAATTGAATTTAATCTAAGTAGAGACTCTTCCCGCCAGTAGGCGGACACGCGCTTACGCCTGTCTTTGCCGAAGCGCCTGCCCGCACAAAGTTATACGCAGGCTGGCTACGCGCAGGCTGGCTCAGAGAAGCATGACGATACCCTTTTTTGACTTATTACTATAAGGTGATTGCTTCTCCCGAAACTTCAGGATCGCAATGACGTGTACCACCGTTAGCATTTGCTATAGCATGATAAATCAAAAAAAAGAAGAACCGCTTTTCTGAGCGTAAGCGAAGAATCTCCACGATGGAAGCCTTTCGCCAAGGGATGCTTCGCTTTCGCTCAGCATGACGATCCTTTTTTTTGACTCCACCTTTTCCACCAGTTGATAGCTTGACTATGGGTTTACTTCTCCAACCAGTACTTACCCAAATGACTATTCCTTCTCGGAATCAAAATCCAGTCCTTCGCGCGGCCATCAATAAACCTTACCCCATCTTTGGTGTAGATCGCATCTTCTTCCATGGCGATACGAACCTTCTGATTACCAAATTCAGCAATGGGAACTTGTGCATTCAACTCAATGGAGTAAGCGGTGTTCACATACAACGGCCATTCTGCTGCCCCTTCCATGAACTCCTGTTTTTCTGACAGTCCTATGGTAGGGCCTGCACCATGACCATGGTATCCGATAGGATGAGAATAGAGTGTGCCATCAATGCCTTCTGATTTCATTTGTGCAAGCGCACCCAGTGTAAGGTCATTACCTGTTTTTCCCGTGGCGAACTGCCCAATCTGAATATCCTGTAAACGATTGGTGACAGCCAGAGCTTTCTTTAAGTAATCAGGCACATCAGTTTCTCCGGGTCTCAATACATAAGCGTTCTCCTGTGTGTCAGTATTCAATCTCAAATACGTAATTCCGAAATCGCACCACAACAAGTCACCGTGTTGAATGACCTCTTCATCGTTCCTATAACTGTTCACAACATTGTTTTCTTTATCATAACGTTGAATGGTGACAGAGGGAAAGAACCAGGTAGTGAGTTTTAGTTCACGAATGCGTTCGCGCATCCACCAACGCACATCGGTTACAGTCGTTGCACCTGGAGTGATTACTTGCTGGGAAAAAGCTTCTGCTATAATAGAGTGGGCGATGTTACCAGCCTGTTCGTATAGTGCAATTTCACGTTCTGTTCGGGTTTCCAACCAACGTACAGCCAGTCCACCACCTTCTACAATTCTACTTTGGTATTTTTTAGGCAGGCGTTGCATCAGGTTGCGATGGTCTGTTGTTGCCAAGCCATCTGCGTGTTTAAAGTTTTCAGATATATTCAGAGAGATTTTCTTCGGATCTTTTTCTCCAATTAAAGTAACCAACGCATTCCATTGGTCATCTTCATACCACTTCGCTGGACTTTCTTTAGGTGTCCATGCCTT
>JBATLM010000046.1:0-3943 GCA_049289315.1 Cyclobacteriaceae bacterium | reverse complement strand
GATCTTATAGAAAAACAAAACGACCTATTAGAGCGGCAAATAGATACCTTAGATAGTCAAAAAGACATTCTTGATAGTATATGGGAGGCAATCCCAGAAGGTTCAAGTCCGACAGATTATAGTGATGTTTTAGATAAGATTGAAAGTAGACTTTCTAGCATGGAAAGTACTTTAGGGTACATAGAATCAAATACCAGCTCCTAAACGATACTCTCTTTAACTACACCTCACTTCCTTAATCTTTAACCCTTTCAGTGTTTAAGGATTTCATTGAATTTTTCTTCCTGTTTTTTCGTGTTTTCTATTTTTGTATTTTATTTAAAATTACTTGCCCCAACTTGTATTGGTCTCCGTAAAAATCCTCCATTGTTGCCCTAAAACCTTAACTTTGCAGCTTGTTTGCAGTTGCTTAAGGTATGAACTTCTCTTCCGAACTAGATAATAATCAGGTGTTTACCACCGTAGGTAATGCAGCCGACAGGTTGGGTTTGGCAACTTATGCAGTAGGAGGCTATGTGCGTGACCTTATTCTGAAAAGGCCCAGCAAGGATGTGGATTTTGTTTGTGTGGGAAGTGGAATAGCACTTGCGCAGGAAGTGGCTAGGTCACTAGGCGGCCAAAGGGTCACCATTTTTAAAAATTTTGGAACGGCAAGAATTGATTGGGATGGTTTTGAGTTGGAATTTGTAGGAGCTCGAAAAGAGTCGTACCGGGAAGATTCCAGAAAGCCTTTAGTAGAGGATGGTACTTTGGAAGACGATCAGAACAGGAGGGATTTCACCATCAATGCGATGGCCATTGGATTGAATAAGGATAATTGGGGAACACTGATTGATCCTTTTGATGGAATGGCTGACATCCAAAAAAAAATAATACGTACACCGCTTGCTCCCGAAATTACATTTTCTGACGACCCACTGCGCATGATGCGGGCAATACGTTTCGCGGCCCAATTGAATTTTGATATTGAAGCTGCGACTTTCGAAGCACTAGGCACAAATGCTTCAAGGTTAAAAATCGTTTCGATGGAGAGGATAATAGATGAGTTGAATAAAATTATTCTTACTCCAACTCCGTCCTATGGATTTAAACTGCTATTTCAATGCGGTTTATTGAAGGAATTCTTCCCCGAAATGGTGGAGTTGCATGGCGTGGAAAACATTGATAACAAAGGACATAAAGATAATTTTTATCATACCCTTCAGGTGCTTGACAATACCGCTAAAACATCTGAAGATTTGTGGTTGCGATGGGCTGCCATCCTTCACGATATTGCCAAGCCTGCGACCAAACGATTTGATAAAGTGCACGGCTGGACTTTCCATGGTCATGAGGACAAGGGGGCACGGATGGTACCTAAAATTTTCCGCAGACTAAAGCTACCCCTTGATGAAAGGATGCTTTTTGTTCAAAAGCTGGTTCGCTTGCACCTTAGACCAATCGCTTTAGCCAAGGCAGTAACAGATTCTGCGGTGAGAAGGTTGTTGTTTGAAGCTGGAGAGGACACAGAAGCACTCATGTTATTGTGCCGTGCAGATGTTACTTCGAAGAACGGTGAAAAAGTAACGAAGTACCTTAAGAACTTCGATCTGGTGGAAGAAAGGATGGGTGCCGTAGAAGAAAAAGATAAGGTGCGCAGCTTTCAACCCCCCATTAAAGGGGATGAAATAATAGAATTATTCAATATTCCGGCTGGCCCGATAGTTGGAGAAATAAAAGAACAAATAAAAGATGCGATATTGGATGGCGAAATTGAAAACGACAGGGGGCAAGCCTATGCGCTCATGTTGAAAATCGCAGAGAAAAAAGGATTGAACAGAATCAATAAATAAATTAGAAGAAATGAGACTAGTAAAATTGAGTGTGCTTTTAATAATGCTCTTTGGATTTTTGGACGTGAGTGCCCAAAGAAAAAAGAATACAAAAGAAGAGGAATCCAAACCCACAGAGGTGACTCCCCCTGTGGAAGCGATACCTGCTGAAACAAAAAAAATTGATCCGCTATTAACGCATTTCTATAAGAAGTACGCACTGGCCTCCCGTTGGAATGATGCAGAAGTGGCAAAGAATGCGCTCTATGACATGATTGCCATAAATCCAGAGTCGGATTCTATTATTTTTAACTTGGCTTATTTCTACTACGAAAACAGACAATATGCTTCCGCTACATTGGTGAGTCAAGAGTTACTAGCACGAGAGGCTAAAAATCAGGATTATCTTGAACTGTCGGCTGCCTCATTCGAAGCACTGGGTATACTGGATCGATCACTCCAGAACTATGAAACATTGTACTTGCTCTCAAACAGTACCCTTACGCTTTATAAAATTGCCTTCATGCAATTTGACCTTAAGCGCTTTGAAGAGTCTTTAACCAATGTAGATATCTTGCTTACTAAACCTGATGTAGAGACTTATGATATTGGGTTCAATGATAGCAACAATAAGCAAAAGGACTTTCCAATGAAATTGGCTATTTTGAATCTTAGAGGCTTAAATCTTCAGAATAAAGGAGATAAGGCCGGGGCGAAGAAGATTTTTCAGGATATTATCAAGGAAGCTCCTGATTTCCAGCCAGCAATTACAAATCTGGCTGAACTGAACAAAGGTTGATGCAACCTTTTCGGTTTGGGTGGGTCATTAGAAACGAGTTATAACTTTGTTTGGGGGCCCTTACTGAACATATTCATACCGATATAATAGAAAAGTGCCTCCACGGAGACAGAGAGGCTTATTATGACCTGTATAAACGATATAGTCGCAGCATGTATAATGTGGCTTACAGGATAGTACATGACGAGGAGGAGGCTCAGGATGTACTTCAGGAGGGGTTTATTAGTGCATTTAGAAATCTGAAGAACTACAGAGGTGACGCTACCTTTGGAGCTTGGTTGAAAAGAATTGTAGTGAACAAAGCCCTTAACGCTGTGAAGCGAAAGAAGATGGATAGGTTCCCTGATGAAGGGCAGGTGGAGGTAATGGAGGAAAGTGTGGATGAGTTTCAGGACTTTCCCTTTACGGTAGAAAAGGTGCGGGGAGCCATGGATAGGTTGCCCGATGGATACAGGATGGTACTTTCTTTGTATTTATTAGAAGGGTACGATCATGGAGAAATTGCCGAAATATTGGGGATTTCAGAATCCACTTCTAAATCGCAATTTAACAGATCGAAAAAGAAGCTTAGGGAGTTGTTGGAAAACGGTTGAAGCAGGTATTATTATTAAGGTTGGGTTTATAAAAAAAGGAACATGAAAGACTCACTCAAAGAATTCGTAGATAAGAACAGAGAAGATTTTGATCACAAAAAACCCAGGGAGAACGCTTGGGATAAAATCTCAGAAAACCTTCCTCAAATGAAGCAAGTGAGCTTATGGAATTCTGTGATGGTCTGGAGAGCTGCTGCGGTATTATTCATGGGGTTGTCTGTTTTTCTTCTTTTGAATAGCTCAAATAAAAGCGCGGAATCGGAATCCGAAAAAATGAGCGACCGTCAGCTTCAGGGAGAGTTTCAGGATGTGGAATCTTTTTACAGCGATGAGATTGCAAAAAAGGTGGCTTTGATTGATGATTTTGGAGGTTCGTTCGTGGCCGATGAGTTTACCCAGGACTTTGAAAAATTGGACGCCATGTACCAGGTGCTACGCGATCAGTTGAAAACGAATCCGAGTGAGAAAGTACGCGATGCACTTATATTAAATATCCTTGTGAGAATTGATTTGCTCAATCAACAGATCAAAAGACTGGAAGATGTGAAGAAAGAAAAGAAGAAGGATGCGTCAACCTAAAGCTTTCTCTTTAATTTAAATTCCACTGAATTTATAAACCTTGGCGTTTTACTTGGCGCCCTTTGCGTGAAAAAAGAAGGATCACGGAATATCTACTGCTCAACAAATAGAAGCACAACAACCTAAAAGTCTTCGTCACTTTTCAGCTCAAATTCCTCAAC
>JBATLM010000045.1:0-16241 GCA_049289315.1 Cyclobacteriaceae bacterium | reverse complement strand
GGACTACATTGCTGCTTGGTTTGTTCCACACTTAAAGGATGCTGCAATTATTAATAGTGGTATGAGTCGCTGGCACAATTACTATGTGGAAGGCATGAGTTGGCTGGTAAAAAATGTGGGCATCGATGGTATCTATCTTGATGATGTTGCTTTTGATCGTACAACGATGAAGCGGATTAGAAGGGTGATGGGCAGTGAGAGGGGGCCTGGTATTATAGATTTTCATTCTGCCAATCAATTTAATGAGCGAGATGGGTACAATAACAGCGGCAATTTGTATATGGAACATTTTCCCTATATCAATAGATTGTGGTTCGGTGAATATTTTGATTACGATATGGATCCAGACTTTTGGTTAGTGGAGGTTTCTGGAATTCCTTTTGGGTTGATGGGAGAGATGCTGGAGAAGGGGGGAAACAAATGGAGAGGTATGGTTTACGGCATGACCAACCGATTGCCATGGGGTGGCAACGATCCTTCCCAGGTTTGGGAGTTTTGGGATGAATTTGGAATAGAAGACACTGAAATGATTGGTTATTGGGTAAAAGACAATCCAATAAGGACCAATAATGAAAAAGTTAAAGCCACATTATATAGAAAACAAGACAACGCCCTTTTAATTGCTGTGGCCAGTTGGGCTGAAAGTGATGTGAGTGTAGAATTGGATATCGATTGGGGAGCTTTGGGAATTAAACCAAGATCTTTGATGCAAACTCCTGCTATCCCAGATTACCAGGAAGAGCAAACATTGAGAGTGAAAGACTCACTGACCATTCCGAAAGAGAAAGGATTTTTGATCGTTATAAAATAATCAAATGCAAAAGGTCATAGCCATATTAGTATTTCTTCTGTTGAGCAGTTCCTTGAAAGCTCAACCCAATGCGACCATAAAAGAATACGATCGGGAATTTAGAACTTACCCCTACTCAGATCCTGACCCCATTCCGAAATTCGAGTTGATCTACCCTTACTATCGCTTCGATGGGTATACCGATGATCCTATCAACAAAAACTGGAAAGTAGTGGAGTTGGAGAACGAATATATTAAGGTGATGATTCTGCCTGAGATTGGAGGAAAAATTTGGACCGCAATAGAGAAGTCCACCGGAAAACCATTTATCTACTTTAATCAAGTTGTAAAATTTCGTGACATCGCTATGCGTGGTGCATGGACGAGCGGAGGCATAGAGGCCAATTATGGAATCATTGGCCACACACCTAATTGTTCTACGCCTGTTGATTACAAAATGGAAGAAAAGGCTGATGGGAGTGTGAGTTGTTACATAGGTACGCTCGACTTATTAACGCAAACTTACTGGACGATGGAAATTAATTTGCCGAAGGATAAGGCTTATTTTACAACTCGTTCTTTTTGGCACAATAGCACTTCTTTGGAGCAACCTTATTACACGTGGATGAACGCGGGGATAAAAGCGGAGGGTGATTTGCAATTTATTTATCCGGGCAACAAATACATTGGGCATGATGGCGAATATGGAGAATGGCCCATTAATGCTGAAAATGGGAAGGATGTTTCTTTTTATAAGAATAACAATTTCGGACAATATAAATCCTACCATGTTTTTGGTAAGCGCACCAATTTCTTTGGTGGGTATTGGCACGATGAAGATTTTGGAATGGGACGGTATGCAGAGTATGCAGACAAACCAGGAAAGAAGATTTGGATTTGGGGACTTTCACAGCAGGGAATGATTTGGGAGAAATTATTAACGGATACCGATGGACAATACGTGGAAGTGCAATCCGGAAAATTGTATAACCAAACGGCAGCACTAAGCACATTTACTCCCTTCAAGCATCGCGGCTTTGCCCCTTATGCAACAGATGAATGGATCGAATATTGGTTTCCTGTGAAGGGAACAAAAGGTTTTGTTCAAGCGAATCCCTTTGGAGCACTCAATGCGAACGTAAAGGACGGAAAATTAAATTTAGCATTCTCCCCATTGCAAAGTTTTAAAGAATCCATAAAAGTTGAGAAAGATGGTAAAGTTTTGTTCTCCAAGGAAGTCAGCTTTGAAGTACTGAAACCATACGAAGATTCATTTACCTTTTCGGGAGATACTAAAGATGTTGTGGTGAGCGTGGGTGATAAGGTGGTCTATGATTTTAATCCTGAGCAAAGTGAGTTGAGCAGACCTGTAGACTCACCAAAAGATTTTGATTGGACATCGGCTTATGGATTGTGGCTGCAAGGAAAAGAATTTATTAGAGCACGTGATTACAAGCAGGCAGAGATTTCATTAAAAGCTTCGCTAGATAAGGACCCCAATTATTTACCTGCACTAACTGATATGGCGTTGGTGATGAATGTCAACGGATTACATGAAGAAGCATTTAAGTATAGTCATCATGCTTTACGGATAGATACTTATGATCCGGCAGCAAATTATTATTACGGCCTTTCAAGTAAGCACTTGGGCAATATGGTTGATGCTAAGGACGGTTTTGACATTGCCTTGCAGTCAGTGGAGTTCAGAGGAGCGGCCGCTACAGAGTTGAGTAAACTCTATTTGAAAGAAAAGGATTATGCTAAAGCTGAGCTTTATGCGACAAAAGCAATAGATATCGGAGAGAGTAATATCACTGCGTATCAAATGTTGGAACTTGCACAACGAAAATCAGGGCAAGCTGAAAAAGCCAACCAGACGCTAGAGATAATTTCATCTTACGATCCACTCAATCATTTTGTTCGGTTAGAGAAATTCATGTTAGATAGAACGGCATCTAGCAAGAATGAATTTACTTCGATGGTGAGGAATGAGATGTCCTGGGAGTCTTATCTTCAATTAGGTATTGAATACTATCAATTAGGATTGTTGGATGAATGTATTGAGGTATTGAGTATGTCTCCATTTCATCCTGAGGTAAACTATTGGATCGCTTTCGCGAAAATGAAAAATGGAGATGTGGATTTTAAAGCATTGCTAGAGAGTGCGAATAACTATTCACCACAACTTATTCTCCCGTTCCGGACAGCATCCAAAGAAATGTTGCGTTGGGTCACTTCGCAAAACGATCATTGGAAACCAAAGTATTATTTGGGGCTGGTGTATTGGCATGCTCAGCAAATTGATGAGGCAAAGAAATTGTTCTTGGCATGTGCTGACCTTCCAGACTTTGCTCCGTTTTATGCAGCTCGCGCTAATTTGATTGCTGAGAATCAATTGGCTGATTTGAAGAAGGCAGCTACCATGAATGCGAATGAGTGGAGATATGGGAAATTGCTTGTTAATTATTATCTGCAGAATAACAATACAACTGAGGCAGTTAATATAGCAAAGCAATACAATAAAAGACTTCCTGAAAATTATTTAATAAGTATGTTACTGGCCAAAGCATTACTGTTTGATGGGCAGTTTGAAGCTTCTGGTAAGATATTAGCCAGTACTAAAATTTTGCCTTATGAAGGGGCAACAGAAAGCAGGGCACTTTATCGTGAAGCCTGGCTAATGCAAGCAGTAGAGGATATTAGAAAGGGAAAGTACAAGAATGCCTTATCAAAGATTGAGACTGCAAGAATGTGGCCTTCCAACTTGGGTGTAGGCAAACCATACGATGAAGATATAAATGATCGGTTAGAGGATTATATGGAATCACTATGCTTTGAAGGAATGAAAAATGATAAAGAAGCTACGGCCAAGTGGAATGAGATTGTCCAGATGAAAGCTACAAGCGGTTTTAATAACTTCATTACCGCAGCGGCTTATAAAAAGTCTGGTAAAAGGGGTGATGGTGAGGCTTTAATGAATAGCTGGTTGGAAAGCGATCCGGAAAATGGATTGGCCATCTGGAGCAGAAACGCATTCCATGGAAAAATTAATCTTAACTATCTAGTCGATAATTCTGATTTTAGAATTATGAAAGCCGTTTTAACCTCAATTAAAAAATAACCTAAAAAATAATCGAACATTGCACTAGTTATAAGGAAGTGCTAAAACTAACTTGATATTTATGAAAATTTACGTTGTACTATTACTCATGGCATTCGCTTCTTGTACACCCTCAAAGAAATATAAATACGGACTGACACCTACAACCTTTGAGCAGTACCAGGAGAAGGTGCAAAAAGATCCTGAAATGGAATTGGTGGATTTAGAGAAAGTGATTCCTGGTTTGGAGCTGGATATCAGATATGCTACTACTAATAATTTTACTGGCGAGGTAATTTATAATTTACCCAAATCCTTTGCGCGCAAGCCAGTAGCTGAGGCACTTGCTTTGGTTCAGTCTGACCTGAAAGAGCAAGGTCTCGAATTAAAAATTCACGATGGTTACAGGCCTTATTCAGCAACAGTAAAATTTTACGAAGTGTATGGAGATACCACTTTTGTGGCAAGCCCTTATCAAGGATCTCGACACAACAGGGGTTGCGCCATCGATCTTACTGTGATTAACAGTGAAACGAAGCAGGAATTGAATATGCCTACACCTTACGACTCATTTCAGGAAGAGGCTTTTCCGGACTTTCCGTTAGAGGATCAGGAGGCGGTAATGAACAGGGCAATGTTGATTGCTGCCATGGCCAAGAGGGGATTCAAAGTATATGATTCTGAGTGGTGGCACTTCGATTATGTAGGGTGGGAAAAATTTGATGTGATGGATATTAACTTTGAAGAATTGGTTAAATGAAAAGTGGAATAACAATTCAGGAGGCGCAAAGCGAGGTCGATCGATGGATAAAAACTACCGGAGTCAGGTATTTTAATGAGTTGACAAATACTGCCATCTTAACTGAAGAAGTAGGGGAGGTGGCGCGTATCATGGCCCGTAGATATGGAGAGCAATCTGAAAAAGAAAGTGATAAGAATAAAGATATGGGAGATGAGCTCGCAGATGTACTTTGGGTGTTAATCTGTTTGGCTAATCAAACAGGAGTTGATCTGACTGAAGCCTTTAAAAAGAACATGGAAAAGAAATCACAGAGGGATAAAGACCGCCACCAGCAGAACTCAAAACTAAAGTAAGGTCAACTCGCCCCGTTTTAACATTGGGATAACATTGTATTTGTCCAAGGTAAGGCAAAACTCAATGTCCTTGTGGATGTTCAAACGATTGAGTCGCTTCACATGAGATGATGTGCTTAAGAATTTCACCATATCATCTTTAGCTCTTAGATAGAGTTCTTGTGCTATTATTGGCGCGTCACAATCGGGTTCAATATGTTTTCTGAGATTGTCAACCAATGCACCAGCGAAAAGGCTGTCTTCCAAATTTATTTTCCCTTTCCATCCAGCACAAACGATAAGTATATTATCATCAGACATTAGCAAGTACTTGGATATAGCAGTGAGGTTGAGGAAGGAGCCTATTAATATTTTCTTTGCGCCTCTAGACTTTTCAATGGCCTGTGTTCCATTAGTTGTGGTAAATGCAATCTTTAACCCGCTGATGTTCTCATCCATGTATTCAAATGGCGAGTTGCCTTTGTCGAAGCCCGGTATTTTTTGACCGTCACGTTCACCGGAAATAACATAGCCCTTCAATTTCATTTGCTCGCATTCCTTTTCATTGGCTATCGGCACTATACACTCCACGCCATGAGCGAAAGCGGTCACCATACAACTGGTGGCACGAAGAACATCTACAACAACTACAGTTTTATCTGAAACATCGTATAGATGTATGAGTTCCGGACTAAGACAAACATCAATCGTTTTCATTTTATGTTTTTGGATTGACACGCCCTTTAGGGCGTGTATATTATGAGTATCGTGATGGCTTTAGCCAAAGTTGTATTTTTCAATGAATTCATCATATTCTTCCTGAAAGGTTTTTTTGGAGTGGTGTATCTCTTGGCTGTCAATATAGTCCCTAACAGCCTGTAAGTTTGATTCACTAACGGATACTGCAAAATACTCATCCTGCCATTGAAATTTTTTGTTTACAAGAGAATTTTTGTTGATCCAAAATGAAGACTCTCCTTTAATGAACTGAATTGTTTTGGAAATATTTTGCTCTTTATCTAGACTTATCAAACAATGGATATGATCAAGATATCCATTAAGTCGATCAAGGAAAATTCCCTTTGATCTTGCGTTTTCTTTGATATGATCAAATAAATGATTTCGAATCTCCTTCTCCAGATAGGGATACCTGTTTTTAGTTGACCATACTGCATGAATCCAAACACGGACAAATGGCATTGTGAATTTGGCTAAAGCCAATTTAAAGTCTATTGCCAGACCAGACCTTGAAAGGTCTGGCAATCAAAATTAGACAAAGGGCAACTTACTTACTACAGCTTTCAGGTCTCTATTACGAACTGATATAAGTATCTCTGACTCAGCTTTAGCATGAGCAATGGTTACATAACCCAACCCAATACCAACGCCTAGCATTGGAGATATCGTTCCAGATGTAACTTTTCCAATTACTTCTCCTGCTGTATTTTTTATTTCATAATCATGACGAGGGATTCCTTTGTCAACCATTTTGAAGCCAACCAATTTGCGGGTTACGCCTTCCTCCTTTTGTTTCTTTAGGTTTTCAGAGTTAGTAAACTCTTTGGTAAATTTAGTGATCCATCCCAGTCCAGCTTCAAGAGGGGAGGTGCCGTGATCGATATCATTGCCATATAGGCAAAATCCTTTTTCTAAACGAAGCGTATCTCGGGCTCCAAGACCGATGGGTTTAATATTCACATCTTTGCCCGTATCAAATAAAGCATTCCAAACTTTTTCAGCATAGTCTTTGTGCACGTATATTTCAAAACCACCAGAACCAGTATACCCTGTGTTGCTCATCACCACATCATTGGCTCCGGCAAATTCACCAATAGCGAAGTGGTAGTACTTGATCGCACTTAAATCTGTTTTGGTTAATTTTTGCAGAACGCCTACTGCTTTGGGACCCTGCACCGCAAACAAGCAGATGTCACTCGATATGTCCTTCATGTCAACGCCATCTGTATTGAATTGCGATATCCAATTCCAATCCTTTTCAATGTTACCAGCGTTTACCACCAACAAATAGTCATTGTCTTTTATTTTGTAAACGATAAGGTCATCAACTATTCCGCCTTTTTTATCAGGCAAACACGAATACTGTGCTTGTCCGTCAATTAGTTTGCTAGCGTCATTACTGGTTACGCGTTGGATCAGATCCAATGCATTAGAGCCTTTGAGCGTAAATTCACCCATATGCGACACGTCAAACACACCTACGTTCTCTCGTACGGCCATATGTTCTTCAATGTCAGAGGAGTAGCGCACTGGCATATTGAAGCCTGCAAAGGGCATCATTTTGGCGCCTAATTTTTCATGAATTGCATTTAGGGGAATTCTCTTTACTTCGTCCATGGTATAAAGTCTTGTTAGCTCAACAAAACTAAAAGAATCTTGGAGAACTTACTGAATTACTTGAGCAAAGGTGTTTTGGTTATCAGTAAGGAACTTTCGCAAGGCCTGACTGGGGACAAGTGGACGAAGTCTTTCCAAGGCACTATTGGCGTAATCAGTGAATCCTAGCTGAGCCGCTTCAATACTATAGGCTTTTAAAAGCTTTACAGAGAATGGATTGGCATGCAGTGCGTCAGTTAAAATAGAATACGGGAGCAAGTTGTCGTTGCTGTTCGCTTTAAAATAATTAGCAGATGAAATGACGGCCTCCTCAAGGTAGGGGTTTGCGGTAGCCAACCATTTGTATTGCCTTCTGACGGCAGCTGTATCCTTGCGGGATTCGTTTTGTATGGCTTCAAAATATACTCGGAGACTATTGTTGCGCCCGGAAAAATTAATGTTGCCAGTATTTAACTTTTGTGTAAGAATTTGAGTCTCTTTTTTACTGGCTAGCAATTCCAATTCAAAAAGTGTTATTTGATTATAGAGCTTTCGGTCTACAAGCTTAAGTCCTGCTACTTTTTCGTAAACCCTTATTGAGACATCAGTTTCATCAGCTTCAAATAATTTTTGACTTCGATCCAATATGGCGCGTGCCTTCAACTCTTCATCTTCGATTGATCTTAGGGCCAAATTAAAAGCAGTGGAGTCATATAAGGAGATTCTGTAATTGCAGTACATTAGTTTTTCTTCATCACCAAGTGTAGAAATCGAATTAGCAGTCAATGAATTTTTCATTTGACTGGCAAATAAATAGTAGGACAAATCTTCTGCGTTTTTAAGACTATCCCATTTTATGAGCGCCTCATTTGTTCTTCCTGCCTCTGTAAGCGATATGGCGGCTACGGGCAATGCATCGGAGAATTGTTGATTGGCCACAAAATCGATAAAGGTAGCTGCATCTTTTGGAGCCCTGTTTTCAAGCGCCCACATGGCAAGGATAGTATTGTATTTATCTTGTTCCTCGCTAAAAATGGCAATGTTCTCCAGAAGTGAAAAAGCTTTTCCGATTTGGCCATCGGCATATAATGAGAGCGCAGCACTAAACAACAACGATTCACTATAATCTTTATTAAATGGTCTTTCGCCAAGAGCTATTGCCTTATAAATAAATGCGCTATCTAGTTCACCAAGGTGATTTAACATGTAATTGTTAATGAGACTTGCTGTGAACAGATTGAGAAGGGTGTCAGATTCTAAATCAATATCCATTTCAATTTTGGTGCCCTGGATATTGGCAAAGGCCAATGCGTTGCTCCTTATGCCTATGTTATCAGAGGCGATTAGTTTAAATAGCGAGTCGGCATTTACTGGTAAGTTATTTTTAGCGGCCACACCAATGAAATTGGCATCAGCTGCATTTTTGATTATGCGTTGATCACTTGCAGATTGTAAATAGTAAAGAGAAGAGTCTACAAGGTTTATCTTCGAGTAGATTACACCAAGTGCGTTTTTAATCGGTCCACTTTCAGGAAAACGCTGAAGTCCATCATTGAGAATGAGACGAGCTTCCATCCATTGCTCATTTCTTTGATAGGTCTGGCTTAGATTGATATAGGCAAACTCCGTTGGTTTTCTTTCAGCGGCACGATTATAAAAATTTCTTTCTTTGATCGTGTTGTAATTTTTTTTGGCTTCAAGATTTGCGAGCGCATAATTGGCATGATGGTTTAGAAATCCATAATTGCCTGATTTCTGATAGAAGGCTTCCGCGAATCTGTTGTCACCTATTTTTTGATAAAGATCTCCGGCAGCATTAAAATATCCACCGAATGCGCTCTGAACCGGAATCTGCCAAGTGTTATAGAATACAAATGCCAACGTAGCAATGATGCCAGCAAACCTAAATGTGAAGTAGGGCATGTTGCTGGGCTTATATAATATGTTATGAACAGCTACATTCTGCGCCAACATTCCGAGAAAATTGGACATCACATAGGTTAGAAAAATTATACCAAACCCAAGATGGCTGTAAATGATAGCATCGTTAATAGTAATCAGCGCGGAATCATTGGCTGTGCCAATAAAATAAGCAATGGTAGTAAAACAGATTGCTCCAATACTTAGGAAGAAGTAAACTCCGAACGGATCGGCATCAATTATTTTTTCGTATTGAGGATATCGCTGACGAAAGCCCCAGACACCAAGTATACCTGAGATGATGATGAGCAGATAAAAGTTGATGTACATGAAGTTCCAATCGATTGAGCCGATTTTGTGCGCGTAAGCCAACGCCAAATTGATCATGTAAATGGAGCTGATGATGAGAAAATGGTTGAGGCTTTTTCCGTGCTTACTGGACTGGCTGGCAATAAGCACGAATGAGGCAAGGATTTCATGCGCAACTGTTATAATGAAAATAATACTGATGATAATCCCTGCAGTAATCCCAGTAACCGATAAGTGAAGCAATGGGTAGGCTACAGTAGCAAAATTGATGATCAACAATCCAAGTAAAAGCGTGATGCCTGTAAATAGAAAGAGTCTTTTTTTAAAAGCAACCGTTGGGTTAAAGAAATGGAAATAGAAACTGGGGACGCAAAAAATAATAAGTGCCAGAATGGTGAAGAGTTTATTGGGCTGGCCGAAAACGGAAATAATTTCCATTCTGAAGCTTACAATAAATAGAATGAATAAACCCATGCCGACTAAATACCAAAATCTTGGAAGTGTAGTTATAATAGCCAGCAGCATGACCATACTAATCGCAATGATGCTTAGGAAAATATATCCAGCTGTTATATTGGGTTCCAGGTGTTCACCGAGTACCCTTCCGAAAATGAGATAATTATCACCATGGATTGTAAGTTCTAACAAACCCTGCTGAAAACTATGGACAGGTACCTGGGTAATTTCTTGTTCTTGTACGTCAAACCAGGTTAATGCAGGGGCGGGTGAAATAAACCAAGAATACCCCAGAAAGAGTACAGAAAAAACAAATGCAGTGCCAATCACTAATCCGATTTGTTTGTAAGTCTTTGCCCACGAGTTCCAAAACTGAAGAGAGTGCATTCGGTTAGTAATTTTGGCTCGCAAACTACAGAGGGGCAAGTGAAAATGAAAGCCACTTTAATTCTATGCCCGCATTTAGTTAGATTTGGTTGTAATTATTAGATATAAATGAACGATCAACTAGAAATCAGGGCATTTGAAGAGTCGGACAAAGATGCCGTTTGGAACATCATTCATAAAGTGATAGCCAACGGTGAAACCTATGTTTTTCACCCGGATTCATCCCGCGATAAAATGCTTGCCTACTGGTTGGCTTCCGATAAGCAAATTTACGTTGCGGTTCTTGAGGGTGTTGTCGTAGGTACCTTTACGTTGAAATCCAATCAGCCCGATAGAGGTTCACATATTGCAAACGCTTCTTATATGGTAAGCCCAGACCTTGAAGGAAAAGGAATTGGCACCTTCATGGCAAAATATTCACTTGAGGAAGCTAGGCGATTGGGGTATCTGGCCTTGCAATTTAATATCGTTATTAAGTCGAATGAGCATGCGGTGAAACTTTGGAAGAAGGTAGGGTTTGATATAATTGGTGAGATTCCTAATGCATTCAATCATCCAAAATTGGGAATGACCAATGCTTATATCATGTATAAGTCCTTGTAGCTACTCGAGCACTTTTGGAACTCTAAAAAAGTCACTGTCCTTTTTGGGGGCGTTCTTAAGCACTTCTTCTTTGGTGAGTTGACCCTTGACGACATCTTCACGCAAAGCATTTACCTCGTGCGACATTGTTGTTAAAGGTTCAATGCCTTCTGTATCGACTTCATTCAATTTTTCTACAAACGAAACCATTTTGCTCATGTCTTCCAGCATTTTTGGAGCATCCTTTTCATCGATTTCCAGTCGTGCCAAATGAGCAATTTTACTTAAAGTTTCTTTGTCAATCTTCATCTTTCGGTATTCCAGGGTTTTCCTTTCTGAGTTCCGCGTCAATTACATTATACACCTTTTCCTTTAGAGTACTCATGTCATCTAAAGTCATGCCTGCTACCTCCACAGGTTCATGAAATATGATTTTCGTTGGGATCCAGCTTAATAGCATGGGCTCTACAGGCAAAAGTATCCAATTGTGAGGAATGGTAACGGGAACAATAGGTATTTGTTTTTCTATGGCTGCTCTGAATGCTCCGTCTTTTGGGCGCGCCATTATTGGTGGTTGTTTTGTGTAAATTCCTCCTTCTATAAAAATGGTTAAGCTCTTCCCCTCATCCAGCGCTTTCAAGGATTTCATTAGGGTAGCATACATGCTTCTTAATTTTGTACGATCTACGGTGATGTGTAAGTGCTTATACATCCAACCAAAAACGGGAACCGACTCCATTTCACTTTTACCAACAAAAATGGTGTTGTGGGTATTCAGGCCCATTGTTGGGATGTCAATAAACGAAAAATGATTGGGGGCAAAAATGTATTGCTTCTTTGGATCTAATTTGGTTTTAAATTCTAGTTTCCATGGAATGCCTAAAAGGAAATAGAGTGATCTGGCCCACCACCTGTTGAAAACACCTACTAGTTTGAATTGCCGTGGAAAGAAGATGGGAATAAGAAGCGGAATGAAGAAGACGACAAATAACAATCCGAATATAAACATCCCGTATGCTGTGTATACTTTTTTCAGGAGTTGCATAAAGAACGTTGCGAGCAGATTAGAAATGAATAACCAGACATTTGAATCATTAAATATAAAAAATGCCGCATATTTTGCGGCATTTTTCTATTGATAGCATCACGTTATGCTATTTTACACTTGGCAGCACTTTTGGAATCACAATGATTTCCGTTTGACGACCATCGATATAGTTCACCCCACGTTCATCAAAATAGGCATCTTCTTCCAGTGCTATACGTACATCTTTCTTCCATTCAGAAACATTGACAATACAATTAAGCTCAATGGAATAGGCTGTATTAAGATGCAGCGGATAGTCACCGTCATCAGGTACACCTCCCTGTAAATCCCACATGCCGAGCGTTGTTCCTGCTGCATGCCCATGATAACCAATTGGGTGGGTATATATGGAAGGTTTGATCCCCTCGGCAATAGCCTGAGCACGCGACTCTGCTAGCACCTGGTTTCCAGTTTTCCCTTCTTTAAAATTATTTGTAAAAATATCTTGCAAGCGATTTCCTTTTTTGAATGCGGCTTTTAAATAATCTGGAGCATCTGTTTCACCTGGTTTAAGGATGTAAGCATGTTCTTGAGTATCTGTATTCAGCCTCAGGTAAGTAATACCAAAATCAACATGAATAAAATCACCCGGACGAATTACGTTTTCCTTAAACTCCCCAGGGCGCTGAATGTCTACACTAGGATGAAACCATGTATCTAATTTCAATTCTTTTATTTTTTCCCTGTACCACCAAACTAAATCGTCAGTGGTAGTTACACCGGGTTGAATCACTCTGTCTGAGAAACCTTCAGCAATTATTTCATGAGCAATCCTGACGATTTGAGGATAAATCTCCATTTCTTTTTTTGATCTGGTCTCAAGCCAGGCTACTGCAAGTGGCTCTGCCGTAGTTACATTGGCCTGAAGTTTTTTAGGGAGCACCCTCATTATATTGTCATAATCGTTTGCAGTGAGCCCATCTACGTGTCCCCAAATGGCAGCTTTGTTTATTCCAATTTTCTTAGGGTTTCTTTCTGTAATTACCTTTCCAAGTCTGGCCCATTGATCAGGTTCTTCTTCAGGATTCCATGCCCTTTTAAACATTTCACCTACATCATACCTCGCTACCGCCAGGTATTCTATCTCAGTACCTTTATCAAACATTACCAACATGGTTGTTCTACGAGCAGCCATCCAGGTAGCTGGTAGAAGTGTTTTTATTACAGGGTCTTCATTGTATTCGCGAGACATGACTATCCACATGTCATAACCTTCTCTTTTCATTAAAGAGGGTAATAAATTTTTCAGACGGTCATTCAATAATTCGTCAACTACCTTGGCTTGTTCGCGCTGGGTGAGTACCGTAGGGTATTGCGCCTGAGCAATAAAGGCCAAAAAAAGGCAGCAAATAGTGAAAAGCGATGTCTTATTTATCTTATACATAGTATTTGATTGTTGTTAATTTGAAACGAGGTCTCTTGAACCCAAAATATACACCTAATGATTGTTATTGCACAAATGAATTAGGGTCAGAGGGCTAGATTAGAGGCTGTTTTATTACTCTTTTGACTTGTAATAAATTATTTGTAAGCAATTACACACCTTTGATCTTTAAGAATTTCGGTGGCTTTACTTACTTCAGTTCTGGATTTTACATCATTCAATTTTTCCTTAATACTGCCTTCAATTTCTCTCATTTGCATGGCTTCAATGAAGCGCTTTACTTCTTCCTTCTCCTCTAATAATAAAGGTGGTACCGTGGTGGGATTGTCATTTTCGTCTTTGGCCACCATGGTGAAGTAAGATGTATTGGTATGTTTCACCAGGCCTAGTTTAACGTTTTCAGCGATTACCCTTATTCCTACAACCATTGAAGTTCGTCCAACATAATTAACAGAGGCCAACAGGGATACTAAATCGCCAACCTCTACGGGTTGCAGGAACTCAACCCCTACAACAGAAACAGTAACACAGTAATTACGAGAATGCTTTGTGGCACATGCAAATGCCACCTTATCCATTAATGATAGCAATATACCGCCATGAATTTTTCCTCCAAAATTGGCATAAGAAGGAATCATTAATTCCGTGATGGTTGTCTGGGAGTGCTTGACTGGCTTAGGTTGCTCATTCATAAGACATGATTTTGAAGTAAAAAGTAAGTTAGTAAGTTTGATGCAATAGCACTAAAAATTCAATGCCCATCAAGCCAATACTTTTTGACTTTTGGAGAGACCTTCAAAGCGGACTACCATGGCAACTGCGCTCAGGGTAAGGCCAATTGACAAACCAATCCATATTCCTTTCGCTCCCATTTGCATGGGAAATGCCAACCAATATCCCAGCGGAAGGGCAATGACCCAATACGCAATAAAAATTAACAGGGAAGGTATTTTTACATCCTGTAGTCCGCGTAAAGCGCCTGCGGTCACCACCTGAATGCCATCTGATAACTGAAAAAATGCAGCAAAGATGAGTAGCATGGAAGTCATCTCAATAACAGATTGATTGTCGATATACAATGCTGGCAATGCGGTTCTCCCCAACACAAACAGAAGTGCCCAAAGTGTCATTACAAAAATGGCCATCCAAATCATGGCAAATGCAGAAGTACGCAAATTGATTCTATCTTGTTGACCAAAAAAATTTCCAACCCGGATAGCGGCCGCAGCACCGAGACCCGATGTGGTCATATAGCTTATTGTGGCCAGGTTTATGGCGATTTGGTGAGCGGCCAGTGCGGTGGTGCCAATCCAACCCATCATGATGGCGGAGAAGCCAAAGGCAGCGGCTTCAAAAATAAATTGTGACCCAGCGGGTAGGCCAATGTGTAGCAGTTTAGAAATGAATGTTTTAGAATAATTCCCAATTGAGAATCCAGCCTTGTAAGATAAAAATCGCCTGCCATAGTACACATACATCATCATGGAAATTGCCATGATGGTTCGAGAAATTAAAGTGGCCCATCCGGCACCATTCAATCCCATTTCAGGAAATCCCCATTTTCCAAAAATCAGAAGGTAATTTAAAAAGATATTGAGCACGTTGCTTCCAATAACGATGATCATGGCCATACGAGTACGTTGAAGCCCTTCAGCAAATTGACGATAGGTCTGAAAGATCATGGTGGGAATAATCGAAATGGCAACAATGCTGAGATACGGTATGGCAAGCTCAACTACATCTTTCGGTTGCCCCATCGAATGCATGAATGGTTCAACGGAAAAAATAAGCATTACAAGAATTACACCTGTGAGAAAATTGATGAGTGAGCCATTTCGCAAAGTCTCACTGATTCCGTTTTGATCATTAGCTCCATCAGCCTGAGCGACCAGAGGGGTAATAGCATAGGATACGCCTACCCCAAAGAAAAGGGGTATGGAGAAAAAGACGTTGGCAAATGAACTTGCTGCCAATGGAGTTGCACCCGTCCATCCTACCATCACACTGTCAGCTACTCCAGTCATCACCTGGCCCAGCATGCTTAACATAACTGGGTACGCCAATAGAAAATTGGGACGAACGTGTAGTAGATATTTTCTGAAAGTCATGATTTAAAGCTGCAGGTTTATAAATTTTTCAGCTGGTTTAATTTCAGAATTCCAATTACGCTTAGGCTATCCGTAATTTCTCCATCGTTCACCATTTGGAGCGCTTTGTAAAATGGTAATTTTTTTACAATCATATCTGCTTCAGTTTCTTCACGATCGAGTTTGCCTTCTTCCAAATCTTCAGCCAGAAACAGGTACCCGATTTCATCTGACACAGAATTGGAAAGATGAACTTTTGTAATTTGGGTCCAACGGGAAGCGGTAATTCCTGTTTCTTCTTTAAGTTCTCTTTTTGCTGATTCTAATGTATCAATGTGCAAAGGGCCACCTCCTTCCGGAATTTCCCATGACCATTCATTCAATGTATACCGGTGTTGTCCTACTAGCCAGATGTTTTCGTCTTGGTCGAGGGCTATAATTCCAATTGCCTTATTTTTAAAATGAACCTTTCCATAAATGCCTTTTCCGCCTCCTGGGTTAATCACTTGATGTTCATCCAGTTTGATCCAAGGGTTTTCATAGACCTCTTTAATCGAAAGTGTCTTCCAACTATTTTTTTTGGTTGAACTCATCTCTGAATGATTAGATCACAAAACTATTCTTTTTAGGAGAATAAGTATCTTGCAGCGTGCTTAAGTCTTCTCATACTTTTGATTTAGTTGAGGCAGGTTGCGATGAGGTAGGTCGTGGTTGCCTTGCAGGTCCGGTAG